>WRHG01000055.1 GCA_009783365.1 Clostridia bacterium
CTTCACTGGAAAGCGATTTTCATCGTACTATGCATCGGCGGTTTTATGTTGGATCGCCCGATCTTTTTCTTCCGCTGGCGTCCGGATTATGTTTGGAGCACTAAACTGGAGCGGCTGAAGCGCCGCTTCTCCCGCGGCGATGCGATGGAACCTGCATATCCATTGGATTACGCGGATGACTGGGAAACCCCTCCCTTCGACTCAATGCCCTATGAAGCGTCTCAAGACCTGCCCATGACCCGCGAAACAAGGCTGTCGCAAAACTCTCAAAACGCATTCGGCTACTACGATTTGGATGAGAGTGGGGCATCCTCATTGATCCCAGCATCTTCTTTTCAGGATTTCGCTCCATTGGCAAGCGGATACAAAGCTTCCTATGAACCGGTTTCCTCGCCGGCAATGACGCAGCCAGTGTTGAAAGAACCCGCCGAAGATTGGGGTGGGTATGCTGAAACATCCGACTTGGATGATAATCCTTTCTCCTTCCATGAGGAGACCTATGCGCATCCCGTTCAAGATATGCCCTCCGCTTTTGGAGAAGCCGCGTTCAAACAAGCCGGATATCATGAGGGAGCAGAGCGATTTGCTCCTCCGCCCTCGTCGGAAGAACTGACTCAAACCCGCGCTGCGCCTATCCTTAGCGAGCTTGTGCATCCGGGATTGGATTTGGATACATTCCACCAAAATATCGGTCTGCCCATTGAGGGCCAAATCACCGGCGGGGATCCTCCAAGGGAACCACCGCTGGAGCCCACGGTGGATTTTCCAAACACAACATATGTCCCGTACTACCATGCTGCGGAACCTACCACGGATCACCACGCCAAAGGCGCGTTATCAGCCTTTGCTAAAAAAGCGCGTACTATTATTTCTATTGACGATGAGAGCAATCCCCGAACCATTCGGGATATACAAATGCCTATCAGTGTGAAAGCCGCTTTTCATCCGCCCGTTATGCCCCGGAAGCCGGATGATGGAGATGAGGCGTAAATGCCAATCAATGCGAAGTACATGCTGCTCCTGGGAAACTACGGCAGCGGAAAAACGGAGTTGGCGCTCGCCCTCGCCCGTGAAAGGCGAAAACGCACCAACGGGCGCGTGGTACTGGTGGATTTGGACATTGTAAATCCCTACTTCCGCAGCGGTGAAAAGCGCTCGCTGTTGGAGGCGGAAGGCGTTGAACTGTTGTTACCCTCGTTCGCCCTGTCTTCTGTGGACGCACCGTCCCTTCCGGCGCAGATCCAATCCGTATTTGAGTCTGTATATGACCATGTGATCATTGATGCGGGAGGGGATGAAACGGGGGCGGCGGTCCTGGGACGATACCACTCTTACCTGTCCGCGCTACGATCCCAGGTGGCTGCCCTATATATCGTCAACACGCTGCGACCTCTTTCCGGCACGGTGGAGGACATTCTGTCCCTGTTCTCACTTATTGAACAGCGCGCCCGCATTCGCCCTGATTACCTGGTCAACAACGCCAATCTGCAAAACGAAACCTCTCCGGAAGATCTGATTCAAGCCCAGGCCATACTGGAGAAAGCCGCAAGACGATTAGGGATACCCATTGGCATGGTCGTGGGCGAGGAGCGGCTACGCGAGAGATTGCCTGTATCCATGCAGCAGCGTTTCTTTCCCATTGAACCCCTGATGCGGCCGGAATGGATGGTGGAAGCCCCTTGACTCCGCATCCGCCTCCCCTGCCGAAGACTTTTATAAGCCGTATGCAAGCCCAGTTGGGGCCGGAAGCCCACCCCTTTTTGGAATCGCTTAACAGGCCCTACATGCGTGGGCTGCGCTTGAACCTCCGCAAGCCGCTCCCTGCGACAGCGGAAATAGAGGGACTCCTCGCCCCCATTCCCTGGGAACCCCTGGCATACGGTTTGGCCATAGAGAGCACGGCCGGGGTCCATCCGCTGCATACGGCGGGCGCCTATTACCTGCAAGAGCCCAGCGCCATGATTCCCGCACGGGTTCTGGCCCCGCGCCCCGGGGAATGTGTGCTGGACCTTTGCGCCGCACCCGGCGGCAAGGCTCTCCAACTGGCGGACATGCTCCTGGGCAGCGGATTGCTTGTATGCAATGACCCCGTGCTATCCAGAGCGCGGATACTCAGCCGCAACGTGGAACGCATGGGCATCGGGAATGCTCTGGTGGTTTCCGAAAACCCGGAAGCCCTTGCGCGCCTGTGGCCGGAAGTTTTCGACGCCATCCTGGTAGATGCCCCGTGCAGCGGCGAGGGGATGTTCCGGCGCCACCCGGAAACACGGCTGGAATGGAATGAAAAGGCTTCTTTGCGTTGTGCCCGGCGGCAAAGCCGTATTGTAAACGGCGCCTATACACTTTTACGATCCGGCGGACGAATGGTCTACAGCACCTGTACATTTAGCGGGGAAGAAAATGAGGGATTGATCGACTGGTTGTTGCGGGAACACGCGGATCTGGAGCCTGTGGATTTTTCCGTTTCCATCCGGGACGGCCAATGCCTGGCATCCCGAAACGGCATGCTACGCCTTTATCCTCACCGGATTGACGGCGAAGGGCATTTCGTAGCCCTGCTCCAAAAAAAGGGCACGGATCACAGCGAACCTTTTCGAGCAAAATCGACCACCCTTCTCCCCGCCTCCGCCGCCCTGAAACACCCTCCGAAAGCCGCGCTGGATGCTTATGCCTGCTTTACAGGCGGAGAGACCCTGCCTATACCAAACGCGATGCTGGGAGAAACGTTGCTGGCTTGTCCTCAGCTTCCTCCCCTTTGCGGCGTCAGCATATTGCGTGCCGGCCTGCACCTGGGAAAGTTCAGGGGAAAGGTGTTCACGCCGGACCATGCCCTGGCGGCGGGTTTGCCTCTGCCGTACTCACTCCCCGTCGCCTCCCTATCTCTGGCCCAGGCCGTCTCATACCTGCGAGGTGAATCACTGCCGCTTCAAAGCGGACCGAAGGGCTATGCGATTGCCACCCACATGGGATTGGCCCTTGGCTTTGTAAAAGGGAACGACGGCCAACTCAAAAACCATTTCCCAAAAGGGCTTCGCCGCCTGTAACGAAAAGGAGATCCGATGGAATACTGCAAACTTAAAGGATTCCCTCAAAAGGTCAGCCGGTTATGCATAGGCGGCTGCCCGGCGGGCGAGTACGGCTGGGGTCCTGTAAACCGCGGCGATATAGAGGCCGCCATACTGCGGGCTGTAGATCTAGGCGTCAATTTCTTTGACACCGCTGATACCTATGGTTTGGGCCGTTCAGAGGAGACCCTCGGAAACATTCTGGCAAGCTGCCGCCAACAGGTGATTCTTGCCACCAAGTTCGGCGTTCGTATGGAAAATGGCAGGACTTATTATGACAATAGCCCCAGGCATATCGAAACAGCCCTTCACGCAAGCCTCAAACACCTGCATTCAGACTATATCGACCTATACCAAGTGCATTACCTGGACGGCGCCACGCCTATTCCTGAAATCATGAAGTCGCTGATCGCTTTTAAACGGAAGGGATACATTCGTGCCATCGGCCTCAGTAATATTAAAGACGGAGACGCCGCTGCTTTTTTACCTTACGCCGATGAAATATCCAGCTTTCAAAACCACTATAGCCTGGCTCACCGGGACGACGAACAGTCGATCCTGGCCATTTCAACCCTGCTAGACACTGTTCCGCTGACCTGGGGCAGCTTGGGACAGGGCATTCTCACAGGTAAATATGATAAAGATGTGCTTTTTGGAACCGACGATCGGCGCAGCCGCGCTGTTTATGACAATTTCCATGGCGATAAGCTGATACGGAACCTTCGCATTGTGGACGCCATGCGCCCAATGGCTGAAAAATACAGTGTACCCATAGCCAGCATAGCTATTCGCTGGATTCTGGATCGCCTTCCTCGCAGCGTGGTCATCACCGGAGTGAAGGGCCGGCCGCAGACGGAAGCCAATGCCAGCGCATTCGCCTTTACCCTGTCTCTGGAAGAACGTAATGCGCTAGACAGGTTATCCCAAGAAACACCACTAATACGGCATAGCCCACCGAAAACGCAAACCACCTGCGGCAATTAGAATCTGTTCACACTATTGCATAGAAGGGTAGAAATATGATACAATGAAGGCGTGAATATAACAGAAGACCAGTTTGTCCGGATATCACCATACTTGCCGCGACAGCGAGGGAATGTGAGTATGAGCAACCACCAAGTGGTGAATGCAATTCTGTATGTCACAGAAAACGGCTGCAAATGGAGGGCATTGCCGGAATCTTATGGGAATTGGCATACCGTCTATGTTCGCATGAATCGTTGGAGCAAAAGCGGGGTTTTACGGCGGCTCTTTGAAGCGATGCAAATCGAGGGAGTCATCAAGATCAAAATGGAAAGCGTTTGCCTTGACAGTACAATAGTCAAGGTTCACCCCGACGGAACAGGGGCATTAAAAAAACCGGTAAGCAAAGCATCGGAAGGTCTCGCGGAGGGCTCACCACCAAAATTCATATGGTCACCGCATCTGACCGTTCGGCTATAGCCTTTTCGCTTTCGGGTGGCAATGCACACGATGCGCCAGAGGGCGAACTCCTACTTGAGATCACACAAAGACATCCGGAACAAATCTACATGCTTATGGACAGAGCATATGAAGGGGACAAGACGCGGGCGAAGGTAATAGCAAAGGGTTTTGTTCCCGTAGTTCCCCCGAAAAGAAATCGGAAGGAGCCGTGGGCATATGATAAGAATCGCTACAAGCAAAGAAATGAGATTGAACGTTATTTTCTACGCCTTAAGCGTTTCCGTAAAATCTTTACCCGCTATGACAAGTTGGATGTGGTCTTCTCTGGCTTTATTTATTTTGCTATGATCGTTGATGCGCTTGTTAGTGTGAACAGACTCTAATGCCGTCGCAGAAGGGATTAACAGTATTATCCAGGCTGGCAAACGCAAAGCTCGTGGCTTTGGCACTTTTCGTGGCTTCTCTACCATGATTTATCTTGGGTGTTCTAAGCTTAACTTTGCCCCCGTCTCTCTCTTCCCATAAATGTTTTCACGGAGTTGAGAAAAGAACCATCCAACTCGGTTTCATTGACAAACCAGATAAAACCTCTTATCATAAAAACTTGAACCACAGGGGATGGAGGGTATATGATTGTATTGGGCATCGATCCCGGCTTGGCTACGCTGGGTTGGGGTGTGATTGAAGCGGAGCGTGGCAAGCAGCATCTCGTGGCCTATGGATGTATCCTCACCACGCCCAAGCAGAAATTGCCGGAGCGTCTTCTGCAGATACAGCAGGATATGCAGGTTCTTCTCCTCCGCTACCAACCCGAAGAAATCGCCTTTGAGGAACTGTTCTTTGCAAAAAATACAACCACCGCCTTTACAGTGGGAGCGGCCCGGGGGGTTTGTATCGGAGTTTGCGCTGTACATACGCTTTTTTTGTATGAGTATACGCCCATGCAGGTGAAGCAAGCGGTAGCGGGATTTGGCGGGGCAGAGAAGAGGCAGGTGCAACAAATGGTTAAAATCCTTTTGCATTTGGAGGATATACCTAAGCCGGATGACGCGGCTGACGCTCTGGCTATCGCGCTCACCCATGCAGCCACAGGCCCCGTTAAAAATCAATTTATGATGAAATAAGCGGATACCGGCTCTGCCGGCAAGAGAGGGAGACGGAGGCTCATGATCGCAATGCTGCAAGGGACGGTCGTTGAAAAAGGCGAGGGGGAAGTTGTGCTGCTCACCAGCGGCGGTGTGGGTTACCGGCTTATGTGCAGCATGAATACGCTGTCCGCAGTACCTGGGGCTGGCACGGAATTCAAGCTATACACCCATTTGGTTGTCCGAGAGGACGCAATGGAGCTCTATGGTTTTGAAAAGCGAGAGGAACGGGAAATGTTCCAACGACTTGTCTCTGTATCCGGCATCGGCCCGCGTACAGCGCTTTTCACCCTGGGCAGCATGCCGCTTTCCGACCTTCGGCTGGCGATCCTGACCGGAGATCTCACCGCCCTCTCCCGGGCGCCGGGCATCGGCAAGAAAACCGCTCAGCGCATCACCCTTGAACTTAAGGATCGATTAGCCGAGGATGCGCTGGCCGGCGGAATCGGAGTGGATGAAATTGGGCTGGCGGATATTGACAAGGCGCCGCAGGATGCTCTGGGAGAAGCCATGCAGGCGCTGAAATCACTTGGCTATTCGCCCCAGGAAGCCGCTGCCGCGCTGAAGGGCGTGAAGGGGAAGGCGGATACCGCAGATGAGATGATCCGCCTAGCTCTTCGAAGCATGGCTCAGCACGGTTAGTGACATGATACCTCTGTCGGATTGGCTTCGCCAGGCTACAGCGACCAGGCGCCGCCAGGTAAGGAGCAAGAACCATGGCAATCGACGATCGTATGATTACCACAGAATTTCAAGAGGGCGAGGATGATCAGGAGCAGAGCCTGCGTCCCAAAACCCTGCGGGAGTATATCGGGCAGGAACCTATTAAGGCCAGCCTGAGCATCTCCATTGAGGCGGCCCTGCGCAGACGAGAATCGCTGGATCACCTGCTGCTTTATGGCCCGCCGGGTTTGGGCAAAACCACGCTTGCGGGCATCATCGCGGCGGAAATGGGGCAAAGCATCCGCATCACAAGTGGCCCCGCCATTGACCGGCCAGGGGATTTGGCCAGTATCCTCACCAATCTGGCGGATGGGGATGTGCTGTTCATCGATGAAATCCACAGGCTCAGCAGGGCTGTTGAGGAAGTGCTTTATCCAGCCATGGAGGACTACGCGCTGGATATTATGATCGGTAAAGGACCAACCGCCCGCAGCATCCGGCTGGATTTGCCGCGGTTTACCCTTGTGGGCGCCACCACCCGGGCTGGATTACTCAGCGCTCCACTGAGGGACCGGTTTGGCATTCTGTTCCGCCTAGAGATGTATCAAACTGAAGAATTGGCTATGATTATTCGCCGAAGCGCGAGTATTTTACGTGTAAAGGCTGTGGAGGACGGCATTTTGGAAATCGCAGCCCGCAGCAGGGGCACACCTCGCATTGCCAACCGCATGCTGCGCCGTGTACGTGATTTTGCCCAGATCAAGGCGGACGGCGTGATTTCCTTTGATGTGGCTAAACAAGGCATGGATATGCTGGACGTGGATGAGCTGGGCCTGGACAAGCTGGACCGGATGATGCTGGCCACCATGATGGATAAGTTCTCGGGCGGGCCGGTGGGGCTGGATACCCTCAGCGCCATGACCGGCGAGGATGCAGCCACCATTGAGGATGTATATGAACCGTACCTGATGCAACTGGGATTTCTTGTGCGTACGCCTAGGGGCCGGATCGCGACTCCCGCAGCCTATGAGCATATGGGGCGCAATCCCCGGCAGGATGACGATGACGATGGGGTAGAGCAGCTTAGGATATAGCCTATCATTCTGTGGGCGATAAGGAGCCTTCTTTTTGAGAACCAGTGATTTTTGGTATGACCTGCCTCGGGAACTAATTGCACAGATACCTGTCACGCCCAGGGATCACAGCCGAATGATGGTATATGACCGGGCTGACAAAAGCCTGCGGCATCTGCATTTTTATGATCTGCCTCAGTTTTTGCGGCCGGGAGATATTCTGGTGATTAACCAGACCAAGGTTATCCGCGCCCGGCTGTTGGGGAAGAAAGAATGTAACGGAGCACCGGTAGAATTGTTACTGCTGAAGCGGTTGGAAATAGATCTGTGGGAAGCCCTCGCACGTCCGGGACGGAGACTGCCTGCTGGTACCTTTTGTACCTTCGGCGGCGGACTGCTTAGGACGGAGATGGTGAGTACAACCAGCGCGGGAGGGCGCTTGGTGCGTTTTTATTATCAAGGAATTTTTGAGGAATTGTTGGATCAGCTGGGAGAGATGCCCCTGCCCCCATACATTCGTGAAAAACCGGAAGATCCAGGCCGATACCAAACCGTGTACGCCAAACAGGACGGCAGCGCCGCCGCTCCAACAGCAGGTTTGCATTTTACCACTGAATTGTTGGAAAGCATACGATGCGCGGGGGTTGCCATCGTGCCAGTGCTGTTGCATGTGGGCCTGGGTACGTTCCGCCCCGTAAAGACGGCGGATGTACGTCAGCACCGCATGCACGCGGAGTACTATGAAGTGAGCAACCAAGCTGCCGCTAAGATTAACCGGGCCAGGGCAGCCGGGGGACGGCGGGTTTGTGTAGGAACCACCAGCGTCCGCACTCTTGAAACGGTAACCGATACCGGAGGCAGGGTCCATGCTGGCAGCGGGGATACGAACATTTTTATCACGCCGGGAGTCAAATTTCATGCTACCGACGCTCTAATCACCAACTTTCACCTGCCGGAAAGCACGTTGCTCATGCTGGTATCCGCCTTTATGGGGCGAGAGGAAGCCTTGCGCTGCTATGAGGAGGCTGTGCGGAAGATGTATCGCTTTTTTTCATTTGGAGATTGTATGCTCATTTTATAGTTTGCTACGCGCCGTCATCGCTGCCCATAGGCTTAACTCGCCGGCCGATTTTGTTCTCCGTGCCGTGAACAAGCCGTTGAATATTCCCCTGATGCCGATAGACGCTCATAAGGAACAGCATGATTGCGAATACGCAGTGAGCCCAAAGACCCCAATGAGAGACGCACATTAACACCGCGTAGCAAAGGAGCATGGTCAGACTGCCAAGGCTAATGTACCTCGTAAGGGCGATTATCATTAAACAAGCCAGAATGGAAACGCCGCCCCATAGCGGATCTGCGAAGAGAATTACCGCCACGGAAGAGGACACGCCTTTGCCGCCTTGAAAACCGGAGAACACGGGCCAATTATGACCTACGATTACAAAGATCCCGGCCAGCATCCTGCCGTAGCCCGCTATACCAAAGAGGGAGCTGGGTAGCAGCAGGTTCCCAATCCAGCAGGCCAAGGTGGCTTTCAGGAAATCACCCACAAAGGTAATGAGGCCGCTTTTCAAGCCCATTACCCGTAAAACGTTGCTGGCGCCGGTGTTCTTACTGCCTAAATCGCGGATGTTCACACCCGCTTTGTTAGCTATTAAAAGGCCGGTGGGAATACAACCCAATAGGTATGCGGTGAGGGCTACGGCTACGGATAAAAGAATCTCTCGCATGGAATACTCCTTTGGCTGACTGTTCAAGAAGAGGGATTCTCTGGTTCGGTTTCTATTATATCATAGCTTGGAAATCGCTGCCAGCCTGCTGGGAAAGAGTCCTTGCGTATCAAGGGTTGACAGGCTTAATAAATTAAATATGATGAGTATATCTCATCATTCCAGGCCTGAGTACATGCCTGTCCATGGGAAACAGGATAGGAGGTTCGGCGATGCGGCATCAATACACTACCAAGGGAACCTGTTCCACACAAATTCAATTTGATTTAGAGGATAACATAGTGCATAATGTAACTTTTGTGGACGGTTGCAACGGTAACCTTCAAGCATTGGGAAGGTTGGTGGAGGGTTTTAGCGTAGACGAAATTGAAGAAAAATTAAAAGATATTCGCTGTGGCTCACGTTCTACCTCCTGTGCGGAGCAACTTTGCATAGGAATCCGTCAGGCATATGAACAATAGCGGAGAGATTTCCATGGAACAACAGCCATGCATCATCGCGATTGTCGGCCCCAACGCCTCCGGGAAAAGCAATTTAGGCGTTGCGCTGGCTAAAAAATATCAGGGCGAGGTTGTTTCGGCGGATTCCAGGCAGGTTTTTCAGGGGCTGAATTTGGGCAGCGGTAAAATCAACCCGGCGGAAATGCAAGGTGTGACGCATCATTTGCTGGATGTCTGTAAAGCGGGGGATTTCTTTTCCATGGCGGACTTTCAACGCTTGGCCTATGCGGCGATCGAAGATGTCCGCCATCGTGGGAAACTGCCTTTTTTGGTGGGAGGAACCGGGCTTTATATCGCTTCGGTGACAGAGGGCTATGAGCTTTTAGGCCATAGGCCGAACCTGGATTATCGAAAAGAACTGGAACAGTATACGTCGGACGACCTTTATGCCATGCTGCTGAAAAAGACGCCGGATACTCAAGTGGATTCTCATAACCGTAACCGGATTATGCGTTTGCTGGAACGGCTTCATGACGGCGATTGTCAGCCACAGGGGAGAGGCAGTCGCTACCATTCCCTGAAACTGGGTATAACATGGGACCGGGAGGTCTTGCAGCACAGAATTCGCGTGCGATTGGAGCGGCGCCTGCAGGAGGGCATGATTCAGGAAGTGCAGGGTCTGCTGGATGCTGGCGTCAGCCAGGAGTTTTTACTGAAATTAGGACTGGAGTATCGATTGATCACTCAATATTTGACTGGTGTTATTCAGAGCTATGAAGAGTTGAATCAACTTCTTTTTATCGCGATTAGGCAGTTGGCCAAGCGGCAAATGACCTGGTTTAGACGGGACCAGAACATTCATTGGCTGAATATGGAGGGAAACCCTTTGGCGGAAGCAAGCGATCAAATCGATCGCTTTTTATCCAGCCAAAGGGTATATGTCTGAAATATGCAAAGCAATTCGTCCAATAGGCAAGTTTCTGATGTTAATACATTCCGTAAATCAAAAGTGCTTGCAACATCGTAAACGCAAGCACTTTTGATCAGCCATTAGGCAGTTGTCGATTGTTCGATACTTTATTGCTCTTCAGTTTTGATAGATTCTTCCACAGATTCTTCACCCGACTGCG
>WRHG01000056.1 GCA_009783365.1 Clostridia bacterium
CAGACCATGCCCAAAAAAGCCTATCTGTACGGCGTCCCCATCGAATTCTATCGCAGGCTCCGGATTCGCCGCTATGGTTTCCACGGCACCAGTCACCGCTATGTAAGCAAGCGGGTTTGCGAATTCCTGGGCCTGGACCGGGCAAAGACCCGCGTGATCACCTGCCATTTGGGCAACGGTTCCAGCTTGGCGGCTGTGGATTGCGGCAAGTGCGTGGACACGAGCATGGGCCTCACCCCCCTGGAGGGTCTGATTATGGGTACCCGTTCCGGAAACCTGGACCCGGCGGTGGTGCAGTTCATCGCCAACAACGAAAACATGACCGTGGATCAGGTGCTGGACTTGCTAAATAAGAAGAGCGGCCTGTTGGGGCTAAGCGGTAAGAGCAGCGATATGCGAGATATCGACGCCGCATGCAATCAGGGGGATGAGGACTGCATCGTGGCCCGGGACATGCTGGTGGCCAGCGTACGGAAATACATAGGCGCGTATGCGGCGGTTATGAACGGCGTAGATGTGATTGTATTTACGGCGGGTATCGGCGAAAACAACATCCAGCTCCGAAGGATGATCATGGATGGTTTTGAATACCTGGGCGCCAAGCTGGATACAAACAGGAACGAAACACGCAGTGAGGCGGTGATCTCTGCGGATGACAGCAAGGTTAAAATCGTGGTGATCCCTACGGACGAAGAAATCGTAATCGCCAGGGATACGCTGGCCATCATAACGGGGGCAGCCATAGAATAGCGGGGGTATGGGACGGAATGGCTGCCGCCTTATGAAAATTGTTGGTTGTTTATTTCTCAATCCCGGCTCCTAAACAGTTGACAAACCCGGAGGCTGACCGTATAATACATTGGTCCCGTTTGAGGAGGATGAAGGTGCTGGATGTTTCAAACGCGTTGTTAACGCCGGGTACGTCCTTTCCTTTTACGGCGAAGGCCAGCCTTCCCCCTCAGGACGTAATGGGCGAAACGGTCACGATCGATGAAATCGCGCTGGAGGGCGTTTATACGGCGCTTCAGGATGCGGTTCATCTGAGAGGGATGCTGTGCGCCATGGTGCGCGGGTTATGCGCCCGGTGCTTGAAACCGGCGGAGTTATCCCTTGAAATACCATTTGCAGAGGCCTTCCGCAAGGATGCCGACGAGTGGCAAGGCGAGGATTTCCGCTATGAGGGGCATACCGTTTCGCTGGACCAACTGGTACTGACGCTTGTAACACTGAACCTGCCCATGCGATTCCTCTGCAAGGCGGATTGTGATGGAAGGAAAGAATTACAAGCCGGGCAGGTGGTCGTTTCCAAGGGCTCGTGCGAAGATGGAACGCCTGTTCAGCGTCCTTTTGAAGCATTGCAGCGCTTGCTGAAAAAGGAGGAAGCCTTCCCGGGGCGAAGCCGCGGAGAGGCTGACAAAGAGGAGGTGTAGAGATGGCTCTTCCCAAAGGTAAAGTATCCAAGGCCCGTGGACGCAGCCGCCGCGCCCATTGGAAGCTGAGTTTGCCCGGCATCGTGGAATGTCCGCAATGCCACAAAAAAAAGCTTTCCCACCGCGTATGTAAGCATTGCGGCTACTACAAGGGCGTTCAAGTGGTTGACATGACCGAGAACAAGAAGGAAAAGGCGTAACGCCGTTTACAACCCTTTCGGGTGTGGAATGGCATACGCTTTCATTGCCCCATGATCAAGAGGAGTACGCGCTCTGTCCCCCAGAGAGAACGACCCGCCGGCTGAAAGGTTGTTTGGATTGGCGGGAGCGCGGAAAGTCGCTTGGGAGGGTATGGGATGAACGGCGCGGCCGGCAGGCTTCGCTTTCAGTTCCGTCGGGTCCGCCCGATATAGCGTGTTGAGGCGTTTGCCCGGGCAGGCGCAAATAAAGGTGGTACCACGGAGCTGCTCCGTCCTTTGGATGGCGGCGGCTCCTGTTCTATTGTAAGGGAGGAATGGCATGATGGAGAAAGAACACGATTCCCGGGTCATGGAAAAGGTATATGCCCCTCGGCTCATTGAAGACAAGCTTTATCACATGTGGGAGGAAGGCGGCGCCTTTGCGGCCCGGCGGATAGCAGGCAAGACGCCGTATACGATTGTGATGCCGCCGCCCAATATTACCGGGCAGCTTCACATGGGCCATGCCATGGATTGCATCATTCAGGACGCGCCCACCCGGTATCACCGGATGAAAGGCGACCCAACCCTATGGCTGCCGGGTACGGACCACGCGTCCATCGCCACGGAAGTGAAAATCGTTGAACAGATGGCGGAGGAGGGACTAACCAAGGAGGATGTGGGGCGGGACGGCTTTTTGAAGAGGGCCTGGAAGTGGAAGGAAGAATATGGCGGACGGATAAACCGGCAGCAGCGCAGGCTGGGCGCCAGCTGCGACTGGAGCCGGGAACGCTTTACCATGGACGAAGGCTGCAACGAGGCCGTACGCGAGGTTTTTGTGCGTCTGTACGAAAAGGGCTTGATCTACCGGGGGGATCGAATCATCAACTGGTGCCCGGTGTGCAGAACCGCTCTTTCGGACGCGGAAGTGGAGTATGAGGAACAGGCAAGCCACCTATGGCATATCCGTTATCCCGCGGCGGATGGCGGTCCGGGGGTGGTGGTTGCCACCACCCGACCGGAGACCATGCTGGGAGACACCGGCGTGGCTGTGAATCCGGCGGATGAGCGGTATCGCGCCCTGGTGGGACAGAAGGTGGTATTGCCCCTAATGAACAGGCAAATACCCGTGGTGGCGGACGGCTATGTGGACATGGCCTTCGGTACAGGCGCAGTAAAAATGACGCCGGCCCATGATCCCAACGACTTTGAGGTGGCGCAGCGGCACGGCTTGGAAGTGCTGCGGGTAACCAACGACGACGGATCCATGAACGGGAACGCAGGAGCCTTTGCGGGCATGACGGCCGCCCACTGCCGAAAGGCTGTGGTAGAAACGCTGGAGGGGCAGGGGCTGCTTGTCAAGGTGGAGGATTATACCCACAATGTGGGTACCTACTACCGCTGTCATCAAACAGTAGAGCCACTTGTAAGCCGCCAGTGGTTTGTGAAGATGGAACCCTTGGCAAAGCCTGCCATCGAGGCGGCAAAGAGCGGCAAGATCCGGTTTGTGCCGGAGCGGTTTGCCAAGACCTACTATAACTGGATGGAAAACATCCGGGACTGGTGTATCAGCCGGCAGCTTTGGTGGGGGCACAGGATCCCGGCCTGGTACTGTGACGCTTGCGGAGAAACCCTGGTACGAAAGGAAGAGCCTGAGGCCTGCCCCAAGTGCGGGGCGACCTGCCTGCGTCAGGATGAGGATGTGCTGGACACCTGGTTCTCTTCCGCTCTGTGGCCTTTCAGTACCTTGGGTTGGCCCCATGAAACAGAGGACTTATCATACTTTTATCCAACCAGCATGTTGGTGACGGGTTATGATATCATTTTTTTCTGGGTGGCCCGGATGATATTCAGCGGTATCGAGCAGATGGGCGACATCCCCTTTCATACGGTGCTCATTCATGGTCTGGTGCGGGATGACAAGGGGCGCAAGATGAGCAAGAGCCTTGGGAACGGAGTGGATCCGTTGGAGGTGATTGATCGTTATGGAGCGGACGCCCTGCGATTTTCCCTGGTTATGGGTGTGAGCCCCGGCAATGACACCCGCTTTTCTACGGAGAAGGTAGAAAGCGCCCGAAATTTCGCCAACAAGGTATGGAACGCCTCCCGGTTTGTGCTGATGAACATCGGGGAAAGGGAGGAGATCGACCCGGCCATGCTCACCCTTCCGGATCGGTGGATTTTAAGCCGCTTTCAAAAAGCGGTGCGGGAGATCGGCGATCATATGGAAGAAGCCGATTTCGGCTTGGCGGCGCAGAAAATATATGATTTTGCCTGGGACGAATTTTGCGACTGGTATATAGAATTGAGCAAGGGCCGGCTCGCGGCGGCCGGCGGCGGGGAGGCGGGCGGAAGTGCGCGCGCAGTGCTGCTTTATGTGTTGGAGGGCTTACTGAAGCTGTTGCATCCCTTCATGCCATTCCTGACCGAAGAGGTGTATCAGCACTTGCCCGGCGTCCGGGGCATGCTGATTACGGCTCAATGGCCTGCCTGTCGGGAAGCGTTTGATTTTGTTGAGGAAGAACGGCAAATGGAAGGGCTGATGGAGATCATTCGCGCCATCCGCAACCTGCGGGCTGAAATGAATGTAAGGCCCGGTAAACGCATTCATGTGACATTGATCCCCGAAGGCGGCTGGGAGGATGTGCTGGTTCTGGCGGAGCCTTATATTCAGCGTTTGGCGGGCGGCAGCGGCGTAACGCTGGCCGCCAGGGAGGCGACGTCTTCCGAAAAGACCGTCAGCGCCGTTTGCGCGGCGGGAGAGATTCGCATCCCCTTGGGAGACCTGGTGGATTTTGCGCAAGAAATCACCCGTTTAGAGAAGGAAGCCGCCAATTTGCAGCAGGAAATCAGCCGGTGTGAAGGCAGGCTCAGCAATCAGGGCTTCATGGGCAAGGCGCCGAAAGCCTTGGTGGAGCAGGAAAAAGAAAAGTTAAAAACCAACCGGAGCATGCTTTCCTCCCTGGAGGAACGGATCGCAGAACTCCGGAGCCACCTGTAAGCCATGGATAATGGACGGACAGCGAGAGCCTTTTCGCACTTGCCCGTGATGCTGCGGGAAGTTCTGGCCTGGATGCGGGTGGAATCCGAAGGCGTATATCTGGACGGCACAGTAGGCGGCGGCGGCCACAGCGAGGGAATCCTGTCCGCCGGCGAGGGCGTCACCCTCTACGGGATCGACCGGGATCCCGCGGCAGTCGCGGCGGCGCGGGATAGATTGGGGCATTACCCCGACTTTCATGCCATTCATGGGAACTTCCATGACGCCAAGGCGCTGCTGCGGAGGGAAGGGGCTCCGCCCCTCAATGCCGCGCTTTTGGACCTGGGCGTGAGCAGTCATCAGTTGGATACGCCTGGGCGCGGTTTCAGCTACCACGAATCAGCAGCTCTGGATATGCGCATGGACCCTTCCGGAGCCACGGGAGGCCAAACAGCCGCGGAATACTTAGCCAATGTAAGTCCGCAAGAATTTCGCAGAGTCCTTGCTGAGTATGGAGAGGAAAAATGGGCTGCCCGCATCGCCCTGGTATTGGAGGAGCGAAGGCGGATGCGGCCGGTTCTCACCACCGGGGATCTGGTGGACATTGTGGACGCGGCTATTCCCAAGGCCGTGCGTAGAAAAGACAGCGGGCATCCAGCCCGCAGAACCTTTCAAGCGGTGCGCATCGCTGTCAATGATGAACTGGACCCCCTTGAAAGCGCCCTCAGGGACATCGTGTCCATGCTCAAGCCGGAAGGAAGGCTCCTTGTGATTACCTTCCATTCCTTGGAAGACCGGGTTGTGAAATCTACGTTCCGCAGCATGCAAAACCCCTGTACGTGCCCGCCAAGGGCGCCCCTGTGCACCTGCGGGAAGAAGCCTCTGGGAAGGGCGTTGGCGGGCGGCGCCGTGAGGCCCGGGGCGGAAGAGGTGAGCCGGAATCCCCGGGCGCGCAGCGCTGTGCTGCGGGTATTCCAAAGCCGGGGTTAAGGCCCTGGGAAAGGAGGTCACAGTGCCGACGCTTTATGTGGTAGCCACCCCCATCGGAAACCTGGGGGACATGACGCCCAGAGCCGTTGAAACGCTAAAAAACGTCGGTTTGATCGCGGCGGAGGATACGCGGACAACCCAAAAACTGTTGAGCGTCTTTGGCATTGCCACGCCTATGACCAGCTGCCATGAGCACAATGAAAAAAGCAAGGCGGCCCGGATTGTTCGGCGTATGGTCGAGACGGCTATGGATGTGGCTCTCACCACCGACGCCGGAACGCCTTGTATCAGCGATCCGGGCAGTCTACTGGTACGGGAGGCCGTGCAAGCAGGCTTGGAAGTTCTCGCGGTGCCGGGCCCAGCGGCCCTTACGGCGGCCCTAAGCGTCAGCGGCGTCCCTGTGGAGGAATTTACCTTCTATGGCTTTTTACCCAGGGGAAAGGGCGAGTTGAAGGATAAGCTGCATGACATGAGGGCGAAGTCCAAAGCGGCGGTTGTTCATGAGTCTCCGCACCGGGTGGCGGATCTGCTCCGCTGTATCCGCGAAGCGCTGCCGAACACCTATGTCTGCTGCAGCTGTGATTTGACCAAGAGGTTTGAGCGTACCCTTCGGGGGCCTGTATCAGAGGTGCTGGGAGCCATCGAGAATAACCCCAAGGCAGAGAAAGGGGAATATTGCCTGGTGCTGGTCTGGGGTAAGGAGGACCGGCCGGAGCCGCCGGATGGGTATGGCGTGGCAATGTCGCTGGAGGCGCGCCTGTTTGACGGATTGGTGGGCGGCCTATGCCTGCGGGAGAGCATGGATCAGCTCATTGGGATGGGTGAAAAGAAAAATGCGGTATACGCGGCCAGCCTGCGGCTCAAGGATTGGATGGGGGAGCGCTGATGATCCGCCCTCCTGCCGATCATTAGCGCAGTTTGACGCAGCCATTGTGAGCATTGGACGAAATGTGCGGCGCACATCAACACCATGAAAGGATAGGCCGATGAATTTGAAAAACGATTCGCGATTTCAACATGCGTGCTGCGTCCCTTTTTTCTTCGATGGGGATGATCATGGAATTTTGCTGATCCATGGTTTCACGGGGTGTGTGTCCCATATGCGCCCCCTGGGAGACGCTTTACGGGAACGGGGCTATACGGTAATGGGCATCAATTTGCCCGGGCACGCCACCACAGAGGCGGACATGGCTGAAACCGGCTGGCAGGAATGGCTGCAAGCCGCCAATCAGGCAACCGCGGCTTTGAAAGAAAAATGCGAAACCGTTATGGTCTGCGGGCTGTCCATGGGCGGTTTGCTGGCGCTGCTTGCTGCGGGGGAGATGGAGGCGGACGCCTGCGTGCCCATCTCCACGCCGATGGCAACCCAAAATAAATGGTTGTGCCTGGCGGGTATGGTCGCGCCCTTTTATCCGCGCGTGGCATGGCCGGTCCAGGCCGCACGTCATGAAAGCGTCGATGCGGCATACGATTATGGTTACGCAGGGTTTCCCACTCGCTCCGCCGCCGGTTTGCACCGCCTGATCAAACTGGCCCGGCGAAATCTATCCGCAGTTCGCTGCCCCGTCCTATGCGTTCAGTCGGCGGCCGATCGAACCGTATGGCAGGGAAGCGCTGACGTGATTATGCAAAATGTTAGCAGCCGGTGCAAGCAAAAATTGATTTTACAGGACGCGCCCCATGTGGCTACTTTATCCAAAGAACTTCCGGTAATCGTGAACGCCGTGGATGATTGGGCGCGAAAGATCGTCGAGCCGGCGGGCGCAAAAAAATGAGGCGCAAATAAAAAAATGAGGCGCAAATAAAAAAGTGTTGACACCGGCCTGCGCATGATTTATAATCACCCCGTTGGACCTCGTAAGGCAATGAAGGGAAGAAGTAACCCTCCATGTTCTCCTCCAAGAGAGTCGGCGGGCGGTGTGAGCCGATGTGGAGCGGGTGGGTGAATACATCTCAAGAGCCGCGCCCCAAACGATGATCTGGCATCATCCAGTAGGCGGCGACGGGTATGCCCGTTACAGCATGGGGGGTATGTAGTACCCCGTGAGCGTGTGGTCGTGAGGCTTCACGAAACTGAGGTGGTACCGCGGTTGTTCGGCGTATGCGTAACGGAGTTTCTCCGGTGCGCGCGGCCGGTATAGTCGCCCTCGGATGGTCATCCGAGGGCGTTTTTATTTGGAAAAAGAAAGGTGTGATCCGGGTGTTTATCAAAGTAGCTCTGCTGCTGGTTTTTTTCATGGTGACGGTTTTTATTGGTTTGTATTTCCGTAAACGGGCGTCCAGCGTGGACGGATTCGTGCTGGCCGGGCGCTCCGTAGGACCGTGGCTTACCGCTTTCGCGTACGGATCAGCCTATTTTTCCGCCGTTATATTTGTCGGTTATGCTGGGCAGTTCGGCTGGAAGTTCGGTACCGCGGTTACATGGATTGGCCTGGGTAACGCTTTCATTGGTTCGTTGATGCCCTGGGTCATTCTGGGGCGGCGCACGCGCATCATGACGAATCACCTGAAGAGCGCCACAATGCCCGAGTTCTTTGGCTCCCGGTTCAACACGGACGCTCTGAAGATCGGTGCGGCCATTATCATCTTCATCTTTCTCATCCCGTACACCGCATCGCTGTATAATGGCCTTTCGCGCCTTTTTGCAATGGCGTTCGGCATCGACTTTATCTACTGCATCATCGGGATGGCTGTTCTCACCGGTATTTATGTGGTGGCCGGAGGGTATTTTGCCACGGCGGTCAACGATTTTATTCAGGGTATCATCATGATTGGCGGAATTATCGCCGTGATTGCCGCTGTTTTAAACAGTAACGGTGGTTTTACAGCGGCGATAGACGCCCTGGCACGCATTGAGGATCCGGCGGTTTCGGCTTCGCCCGGCGCGTTTACCTCCTTTTTTGGCCCGGATCCTATAGGACTCCTGGGCATCGTGATCCTCACCTCGCTGGGGACTTGGGGACTGCCGCAGATGGTTTCCAAATTCTATTCAATCAAGTCCGAAAAGGCGATTTCCAAAGGCGCTGTGATTTCTACTGTTTTTGCGCTTGTGATCGCGGGCGGCTGCTATTTCCTGGGAAGCTTCGGCCGCCTGTACGCGGATGTGGTTGAAGTGGGCGAAAAAGGCATTATATTCGATTCCATCATTCCCAAGATTCTTGCGGGTTTCCCGGACCTGCTGGTTGGTATCGTGGTGCTGCTGGTGCTTTCCGCATCCATGTCCACGCTGTCTTCCCTGGTGCTCACCTCGTCGTCAACCTTGGTGCTGGACTTTCTAAAAGGCCATGTGATCAAAAAGTTGGACGGGAAAAAGCAACTGCTGCTCATCCGCCTGCTGATTGTGGTGTTCATCCTAATTTCGGTGATCATTGCCACCATTCAGTACAGGGGCAGCATTACCTTCATTGCACAGCTCATGGGCATTTCATGGGGCGCGCTGGCCGGGTCGTTTCTGGCGCCGTTCCTCTATGGGCTGTACTGGAAGCGGGCCAGCAAGGTCTCGGTATGGTGCTGTTTTGGATTCAGCACGTTGCTGATGACCTTGAATATCTTCTTTCAGCCCTTGTTTCCGGCCATACTGCAATCTCCCATCAACGCCGGGGCGTTTTCCATGCTGGCTGGATTGGTGATTGTGCCGGTGGTCAGCGCGTTTACGAAAGCGCCGGACAAAGCCGTCGTAGAGTCCTGCTTTTCATGCTATGAGGAAACCGTCAGCGTGAAGGTTCGTGAGGATCTGGGTGAAGGAGTGCAGTAACGATGCCGATTACAGAAATATTGGCGCGAAATGCGGAATTGTATGGGGATCAAATCTGCCTGACGGAAATCAACCCTGAGTTGGAGGAAGGGCGTGAACTCAACTGGAAAGAGTTCGCACTGGTGGAAACAGGCCACAACAACCGATATCGAAGGGAAATCACCTGGCGTTCCTTTGACGAGCAAGCCAATCAGTTCGCTCATTTGCTGATGGGGCGGGGGGTTATGCGCGGGCAGAAGGTCGGCGTATTGCTCATGAACTGCATAGAGTGGCTTCCGATCTATTTTGGCGCGTTGAAGTCCGGCGCGGTGGTCGTGCCGATCAACTTCCGGTATTCCGCCGATGAAATCAAGTATGCCCTCGAACTTGCTGATGTTTCCACGCTTATTATGGGCCCGGAGTTCATAGACCGGATCCAGGTGATTCACAATGAGATGTCAAACATCCGGTCATTGTTTTTTGTAGGGGGCGGTTGTCCGGATTTTGCGGAAAGCTATGACGACCTCGCGGAGGCACAGCCCAAACACGCGCCGGACATCAGGATTTCAGACGAGGAGGACGCCGCCATTTATTTCTCCTCAGGCACTACGGGTTTTCCAAAGGCGATTCTGCATTCCCACCTGAGCCTTGTCACCGCTTGCAAGGTGGAACAAAACCACCATAGCCAAACCCGGGACGACGTCTTCCTGTGCATTCCGCCCCTTTATCATACCGGGGCAAAAATGCACTGGTTCGGGAGCTTGCTGGTGGGGGGCGGCGCCGTGCTGTTGCGCGGCATACGCCCCCGGTGGATTGTTGAAACCGCCGCCAATGAACACGCTACCATTGTGTGGTTACTGGTCCCCTGGGCTCAGGACATTCTCGACGCCATAGAAAGCGGAGAAATCAACTTGGCGGATTATGATCTGAGCGCTTGGCGGCTTATGCACATCGGAGCGCAACCCGTTCCACCAAGCCTGATACTGCGCTGGAAAAAGTTTTTTCCCCATCATGCGTACGACACCAATTACGGACTGTCGGAATCGAGCGGGCCGGGCGCGGTGCATCTGGGCGTAGAGAATATCCATAAGGTGGGCGCCATCGGCAAAC
>WRHG01000057.1 GCA_009783365.1 Clostridia bacterium
CCTCCGTCATGCCTATCAAAAACAACTGCTTTGCATCAGGTCACGATCTGACCGAACATAAAAAGCATACCAAAATTCAATAAAAAATACAAGAACCCGCACTCCCGCGTTGCATCAACGCAGTCGCCTCGATGAAGAACACCTTACCGTAGAGTTACGTCTATCCACAACCTGGCGCAACACTACGGAACCGCTCGTTCGTATAAGCGCCGCACTTGAACATTTGAAACATATTGTGCATTGATTGGGGACATGTAGCCAATAGAATCATTTGCGTCATTGTGCTCATGGGTTTCGTCGCTATTCCTGCCGAAAGCAACATTTTTTCATGAAAGGCTTGCAATCTTCGAAATAGATGATATAATACATATGTCATACTTTTGTAACCACTTACATCTGTACCTAAGCGCAACAGCATATTGTCATGTAACCTGATTCTGACTCGATAGGGCGGGAGTGTGTGATTCATGATTGATCATGTTCGTATTCGGATGTTTGGCGGCTTCAGCGTATTTGTGAATGATGAATGCTGCGACCAAATTGTGGCCAAATCCAAAAAAGGCATGGCGCTTTTACAGTACCTCATCCTAAAATACGACACGGCGGTACCCAATAACAAGCTCATCGAGGTTTTGTGGCCCAACGAAGAAAGCAGCAACCCCGAAAACGCCCTGAAAACGCTGATTAGCCGCTTTCGGTCCATCCTTAACCAATGCAGCGAAGGGCTTGGCAACTGCATCTTAGCCACAAGGGGCGGCTATCAATTCGTGATGATCGAAGGTCTCTCGTTGGACTTATTTGAGTTTGAGGCTCTTGCTAAAAAGCTGGAAGGCGGCGATACCCTAACCCCGGAATCCACCGCATTGTTTCAAGAGGTCCTGGCGCTCTACATCGGCGACTTACTGGCGGGCAGCGAGCAAGATGACTGGGCTATTAGCCGCAGCGTCCACCTTCACGGCCAGTATATCCGTATTGTCTATTCTTTTCTGGGTTTACTTAAAAGTTCAGGCCGGTATGAGGAAATCATCCAGACATGCCGCTTGGCCTTGGAAAGCGATCCCTTTGATGAAAGGCTGCACCTGGAACTCATGCAGGCACTGGTCAAAACCAACCGGAACAATGAAGCTCTGATGCAATATAAACATGTTACCAACATGCACTTCCGTTACCTGGGCGTTAAGCCTCCGGAAGGAATACAGGAGTTTTATAAGCAAATCATTCAAGCCAGTGACACCCTCGACATCAACATCGACACCATCCGCAGTGAACTGCAGGAGTTTGGCGAGGCACACGGCGCCTTTGAATGTGAATACGCGGTATTCCGTGAAATATTCAATCTGCAGATGCGCAACCTGGAACGGTTGGGCAGCAGCATGTACATCGCTATGATTATGATCACCAGCATGGACGGGGAACTCATGAGTCCATTTAAATTGGACGACATCATGAAAAGCCTGAGCGAGGTGTTGAAGCAGAATTTGCGCAAGGGCGATACGCTAACCCACTTCAGACCCTCCCAATACGCGCTGCTTCTGCCAACGGTTAATATCGAGAGCGGACGAATGGTCATGGAGCGTATCAAGCGGCACTTTTACCAGCGCTATCCCAGCAGCAACGTGATGTTTACCTATCGCATCGGGCCGCTCAGCTCCAACATGAATGTGTCACGACCATTGGAGGCGCTTCCACTCGATAATTAGCCTTCGGGAACAAAGGAATAAGTATGCCGGCTGCTGAAAGCATAAGGACAGCAACCAACTTAGGACGCTGTTTGTGCATTCATCCTCCAATGCAATTTTTCAAAAACTGTATTCATTTAGGTTGAGATTGGGTATAATATCATCAGTACATGTAAAGGGAGGATTTTTATGGCAGTCATTCAGCTGACTAAGGAAAATTTTGAGGCGGAAGCGCTTCAAAGTGATAAACCCGTCTTGATCGACTTTTACGCGGACTGGTGCGGCCCCTGCAAAATGGTAGCCCCAATTGTGCTTGAGTTATCAATGGAGAACACAGGTTTCAAAGTGTGTAAGCTCAACGTGGACGATGCCCCGGAAATAGCGGCTAAATACAATGTGCTAAGCATTCCTACATTGATTGTGCTAAAGGAAGGAAAAGTTGCGAATCAAATTGTAGGCGCCCAGAACAAAGATACCCTGAAAGCTATGTTGAAATGAGCAATACAGAAGGCGGTCGCTGCATGGATTCCATCATGAAGGACCCGTTCCTTGCGCCGCAGGGAGAACAAAAAATCCATTGGGCCAGGAAGCATATGAAGGTTGTACAAGGCATCGCGGAGACCTTTCAAAAAACACAACCCTTCAAGGGTATGAAAATCGCACTCTCCATTCACCTGGAAGCCAAAACCGCCTACTTGGCCCAGGTGTTTCAGGAAGGCGGCGCACATGTCTTTGTGACCGGCTCCAATCCCCTATCCACTCAGGATGATGTATGCGCCGCTCTGGCTCAAAGCGGCGTTACGGTCTATGCGACCCATGGTTGCTCCCCGCAAGAATTGCATGACTACGAATGCCGGGCATTGGCCAACATGCCGGACATTATCATCGACGACGGCGGCGATATGGTGCATATACTGCATGAGGAACATCCGGAGTGGGCCGTCCATGTAAGAGGCGGCTGTGAAGAGACCACAACAGGGATCATCCGGCTGAAGAGCCGGGCTGAAAATGGTTCTCTGCGCTTTCCCATGTTCAATATCAATGACGCCGATTGCAAACACTTATTTGACAATCGATACGGCACCGGACAAAGCGTATGGGACGGCATTATGCGCACCACAAACCTGAACGTAGCCGGCGCCACGGTTGTGATTAGCGGATACGGCTGGTGCGGTAAAGGCGTGAGTATGCGGGCCAAGGGGCTTGGCGCCAAAGTCATTGTCACGGAAATAAACCCCGTCCGCGCCATTGAGGCTGTGATGGACGGCTTCATCGTGCTTCCCATGGAAGAAGCAGCCGCTTTGGGAGATTATTTCATCACGGTCACAGGCTGCAAGGATATAATTTTGCCGAAGCACATACAACTCATGAAGGAAGGAGCAATACTATCCAACGCGGGCCATTTTGACGTAGAGGTCGACGTTGCCGGCTTACGCGCTTTTGCCACAAACAGCTTTCCCGTACGAACCAATATAGAAGGATTTCTGCTTCCCAATGGAAAGACCGTTTATCTGCTTGCCGAAGGTCGCCTGGTCAATCTGGCGGCTGCAGACGGCCATCCTGTAGAGATTATGGATATGAGTTTTGCCTTACAAGCCCTGTGCGCCCAGAGAGTGGCGAAGCAGGGCGCGGCCCTCGCCAAAACCTTACACGCCGTGCCCATGGAGATTGATCGTGACGTAGCCTTGCGTAAACTCAACGCAATGGGCATTTCTATCGACACCCTCGTCCCGGAGCAGGAACATTATCTGCGCGGATCGTAAAAAATGGCAAAAATCCGTAAAAAGTTGAATGTATTTTGATCTTGACAGCTTTTCCAAGCTATGGTAAGGTGTACAGCAAGTAAGGCGCTACAACGCCAAGCAAGGAGGAATCGCACATGACGAGCCTATGTGCCATGCCGATGCAAATGATGCGCGCGTGCGATTGTCCGTGCTGTTTGTGTTGCGTCGCTTAATGGTTTAGGAAGCCAAAGCCCGCTTCGCATCTGCGCGAAGCGGGCTTTTTGATGGCATTCATGAAAGGATGGGCTTCATGACGATACCTGACGGGCGGCAAGTAGATATCTTTGATAATTACGACCATCCCGTGATCGACCCGGACGCCGCGGAGGCTAAACCACCGCAGATTGAAATCCGGGCCCTTAAGAAGGTATATCCTGTTCCGGGCGGCGAGCTGGTGGCCCTCTGCAATGTAAACCTCACCATTCAAAAAGGAGATATTTACGGCATCATCGGTATGAGCGGCGCCGGCAAAAGCACCCTCATCCGCTGCCTTAACCGGCTTGATACCCCTACGGAAGGTCAGGTTTTCATCGATGGTGAAAATATCCTCGCCATGAGCCGGAGGGAACTGTGCGAAACACGCCGGCGTATGGGCATGATTTTTCAGCAGTTCAATCTGCTCATGCAGCGGACTGTGGCCCGCAATGTTCGCTATCCCCTCGAAATCGCCGGCATTCCCTCCAAGGCCGCCAACGAGCGCGTAAAGGAATTGCTGAAGATCGTTGGGTTGGAAGAAAAAGCCGCCGCATTCCCCAGCCAATTAAGCGGCGGGCAAAAGCAACGGGTGGCCATTGCCCGGGCGCTGGCCAGCAACCCGGAGATGCTCCTGTGCGATGAGGCCACCAGCGCGCTGGATCCCATGACCACCCAATCCATCCTGAGTCTTCTTAAGGAAATCAACCATAAAATGGGCATCACAGTGGTACTGATCACGCACGAGATGGCGGTAATTAGGCAGATTTGCAACAAAGTGGCTATTCTGGACTTTGGGGAGTTGGTGGAAGAGGGCGCCGTGGATGACGTGTTTATGCATACCAAATCCGCAGCCGGCAAGCGGCTATTTGGCATCCTGCCCCAGGAGGAGGCAGCCCCTCCCCAACCCGCGCTGCGAATCGTATTTGACGGCGAGGCGGCGGAACAACCCGTCATCAGCCGCCTTGTCAAAGAATGCGGTGTGGATGTCAACATCCTATCAGCGGATATGCGCCAGCTAAACCAAAAGGTCTACGGACAGATGCTGATCCAAAGGCCCTCCGGCATTGCGGACCGGCAGCGCATTATGGACTACCTGCAACTAATGGGTCTGATGGTGGAGGAGGTGCATGGGCAATGAATTGGGCGCAATTGGGTCCCCTGCTTTTGCAGGGCTGTAAGGATACCCTGTACATGACCCTTTGGAGCGGATTTTTCGCATATACCCTGGGGCTTCCGCTAGGAGTCCTCCTGGTGGTAACAAAGCGAGGCCACATTATGCAAGCGCCCAGTTTTAACGCCGCGCTGGGCGCCGTGATCAATTTTCTCCGTTCCATCCCTTTCATCATTTTACTGGCCATGCTTTTTCCCGTCACCCGCATTGTGATGGGCAGGGCAATCGGAACCCGCAGTATTATCTTTCCACTGGTCATTAGCGCTTTTCCCTATGTAGCGCGCATGGTGGAAAACGCTCTGGCCGAAGTGGACAGCGGCGTCACGGAGGCCGCCCAATCCATGGGTTCCACAAACCGGCAGATCATTTTCAAGGTGCTGCTGCCAGAGGCCGTACCCTCCCTGGTTAACGGCGCAGCCATTGTGCTTACCAGCATTTTAGGCTATACCGCCATGGCCAGCGCTGCGGGCGGTGAAGGACTGGGCGCATTGGCGATTACCAAAGGCTATAACCAACAGAAGATGGACATTCTGTACACAGCTTGCATCGCAATGGTGCTGTTGGTACAGCTTATCACAGTTTCCGGTACGAGGTTGACCCGTAGGCTCGACCATCGGAAAAAATAGAACCAACATAAGAAAGGAGACCTTCCCATGAAAAAATTTCTCGCGATTCTACTGGTATCCATTCTGACCCTGAGCCTTTCCGCCGCCTTGGCCGGCGAGGCCATTGTCATCGGCGCGACACCAACCCCTCATGCGGAAATTTTGGAGTTGATCAAGGACGACCTGGCTGCTCTTGGGTATGATCTGGAAATTCAAATTTTTACGGAATACCCGATCCCCAACCCCGCCACGACCGCAGGCGACCTGGACGCCAATTATTTTCAGCACATCCCCTACTTAAGCGCTTACAATGAAAGCATCTCAGAGGATTCCCAACTTGTGGCCGCCATTCCTGTACACTATGAACCCTATGGCATTTATGCCGGAACCAAGGCCACCCTTGGTGATGTGAGCGAGGGGGATTCCATCGCCATTACCAACGACCCTGCCAATATCACCCGCGCATTGCTGCTGCTGCAAGAAGCCGGCCTCCTCAAATTGCCGGAGGGAGCCAATACGGACAGCGTCTTGAGTAAACTTGACATCGTGGAGAACCCATATAATCTGGAATTCTTTGAAATGAATGCGGAACTGATCCCCGCCTCCCTGGGTGATGTCAGCTATGCAGTCATCAACGGCAACTTCGCTATTTCCGCCGGCTTGAAACCCGGTGAGGACGCGCTGCAGCTGGAAGATCCCCAGGGTGAAAGCGGTAAAATCTATACAAACTACGTTGTAGTGCGGCCTGAGGACAAGGACGCCGCCTGGGTGGAAGCCCTGCGTTCCGTTCTGCAGAGCGATAAGGTACGCGACTACATGAACACCAACGAAGATTACGCGAAGGGCGTCATTCCGGTCTTCTAGTCGAGCAGCGATCAAAAAACGGCCCGCCGGAAGGAGGGCCGTTTTTTTGGTACTAGTCCTGGAACTCCTCCTCCATGATCAGCACCCGAACCCCCGGCAAAAACCCTGTCAGCGTTTTCGCGATGCCATCCGCGTTTTCACCATTGCCCATAACAATCTGCTTTACGCCGTGCTCCTTGGCATAATCAACCATAGTGGTTACAACCACTTCGGCGGACAGCACGCACATTTCCGCGCCTGCTTCATTTGCCAAGGCATATAAATAGTTCAGAACCTGGGCGTCCATCTTCGTCTGTCCATCCTGTTTCTCACTTGCCGTGCTCACATGTACAATCTTCAATGGGCAGCCCTGTTTCATAGCCATATCCGCGCCGGCTCTGATCAACCTGGCGCACATCTTTTGCATGGATACCAGCACCATCACGGGGGATTTTTCGTCCATCGCTCTTTCGCCCCCTTCCGTCTTCCTGTTGATGGTCTAAACCCCGCGAATATCCGATATCATCTTATCGTTGCTTAGTATTGTTACGCGGCTTCCCGGCGGGAAAGCCGGCCGGTCCAATCGGGCGTCATAATAAAATAGCCGCTCATCTTCAGGGTCGTCTTTCGCTCCGATGTTTACGGTTACGCCATATGCGTCCAGGCCGTCTTTGACAGATGTCTCCAGGGTGATATCTTTCAAAAAGCCAACGGTCTCCCGTTTGCGGCCATCCAGCATATTGCCCAAGTGCTGTTTATACAGCAAAACCGGTTTTAGATATACTCCAAACAGGAAAATTACATAAGCGCCGCCTAAAATGGTGCAAGCGCAGGCAATCATCCAACCCCAATCCTTCCTATATGCCTGACAGATAATAAACACAATGATTCCCGCCAGCACCAGTACGGTTCCCGGGATCACCGTAACAAGCCATCGCTTCTTACTCTCCTCATAAACCGCTTGCCGATCCGCCTCCGTATACAAAAACAATCCCCCTCATTCGCGCCCCGCGTACCTATTCCTCATTATTTCTCGCCTTAATGCGCCGTATCAACTTGATAGTGATAAAAAACAGCGTCAGCACAAGAAAAGTGCCCATCAGGCCCGTCAGCGCGGCTACAAGCCCCCTGTCCAGCAGCGATAGGCCTACATAACCTGTCACATGGGCCGTCATACCGGGAATCATGGTGACCGACGCCTCGTCCATCAGAAAAAGCCATTTCAACATAGCCATCCCTCATCCTTCAAGACCAAAACACTTATGTACCGCGTTCGCACCTTAGTTTCCCCCTATGAGCATGCCCACAAGCGTAATGACCATGCTGCCCGCCACAATGGACCCCAATTGGCCGGAAACGTTCGCGCTGACGGACTGCATCAGAATAAAATTGTAGGGATCCTCCGCCTTAGCCATCTTTTGAATCACACGCGCGCTCATGGGAAAAGCCGAAATACCCGCCGCGCCCACCATGGGATTGATCTTGTTCTTGCGGAATAAATTTAACAATTTGGCAAAAAGCACACCGCCCGCCGTATCGAACACAAACGCAAAAAGGCCCAGACAAAGAATCAACAGGGTATCCAAGCGCAAAAACTTGCTTGCCTCCATAGTGGCGCCGATGGTAATGCCCAGCAGGATCGTTACCAGGTTGGCCAACTCATTCTGTGCGGTTTTACTGAGCCTCTCCAATACACCGCACTCCCGCAGCAGGTTTCCAAACATCAAGCTTCCCACCAAGGGCGCGCTCATGGGTACAATGACCCCCGCGATGATGGTTACAAGAACAGGGAACAGGATTAACGTCCCTTTGGGCATTCGCTGCTCCGTGTATTGCATCCCAATCAAGCGTTCTTTTTGGGTGGTCAGCGCCCTGATGACCGGCGGTTGGATAACCGGCACCAACGCCATATAGCTGTACGCCGCCACAGAGATTGGCGCCATGTACTCCGTCAACTTAAAGTGATTCGCTACATACAGGGTTGTAGGACCGTCTGCGGCTCCAATAATGCCGATAGCCGCAGCCAGGCGCATGATCAGGCTGTCCTTTTCAGGCCCGGCCGCCATGCCTGCCACGCTGGGAAATACTGTGGGGATCAGTAAAAGGGAAACCAGAAAGGTCGCAAAGATACCAAACTGTGCCGCAGCTCCGAAAAAGATCATGGACGGATCTTTCAACAAGGGAGAAAAGTCGAGCATTGCGCCGATGGCAATAAAAATGAGTATCGGAAAAAGTTCGTTTTTAATGCCGGCATTTAACAGGATTGTTAAAAACCCCTCCGAACCCAACACGCTGGAGGTCATTTCCCCCGCCGCGTCCATAACGGGCGGCAAGTTGGCCAGTATGGCGCCAAAGCCGATAGGCAAAAGCAAGGCAGGCTCATAGTCCTTCCTGATGGCCAGGTAGATTAAAATACCTCCGACGATGAACAGCACCAGGGTCTTAATCCCCGCAACAGTAAATAAAAAGATGACCCCAGAAAAGAGTTCCTTGAGCAACGCCGGCATACTTACATCGGTTCCTCCTTGGCTCTCTTTCAATGCTATACCGATCCGAACCGTCCATATTTTAACATTTAATACCGGTGATGTCAAAGACGGCGGCGTATGAAAACCGCTCCACATCGTGAACCTGTTACGAAGTTGCTTGCCGTGCTATACTGTAGAAATTAAATTTGGAAACGAATGAAAAAAAACCTGTTCCTTGGTTGTTTACCATGATGAAGGGAGTTGATCGCCAGATGAGTGTTCCATCCGAGCTCAATGGATACATTCAGCAAGCGGTACATCAGCACATGAGGAGCATTGTACGTGCAGCCTATGCCTATGTACGCTGCATACAGGACGCGGAGGACATCGCTCAGGAGACGTTTCTGGCATATCTTCATTATGGCAGGCCGCTTACGAACGAGGCGCACGAAAAAGCTTGGCTGCTAAGGGTATGCATTAACAAAAGCAGAAACCTGCTGAAAAGTGGCTGGCAGAAAAGCCGTAATCCTTTGCCGGAAAACCTTTCCACGCCGCCGCCCAAGGAGAACGAAGTGCTTTCCGCTGTGCTCGCGCTGGAGGAGAAGTACCGGCTCCCCATCCATTTATTCTATTATGAAGGCTACGCAATCAAGGACATTGCCGCCATTCTATCCCTCCCTTCATCCACGGTCGGAACAAGGCTCGCAAGAGCCAAGACGCAACTGAAACAACGACTAGGAGGGGCTCTCGATGAAGAATAACGCCTATCGGAACGCGATGGACCAAGTGCCGTTCAGCGATAATCTGGAAGCGAAAACCATCGCCATGCTGGAAGCCGCCTCCGAAAGCAACCGGAAGGAGACGGAAACTATGATAAAGAAAGAATTTTTCCATTGGCGGAAGCGCCTGACAATCGGCGGAAGCGCCCTTGCCGCCGCCGCATGCCTGCTGTTGGTGGTCCTTCCCCTGCTACGGAACGGTATCGAATCCGGCATACCGCTAAACGCCAGCCTGGAGGCGGACCGTCCTGCAAGCACCTCATACGCGGCGACCATAGCCGACACTCCGACGGCCACACAGGCGCAAGCAATCACTCAAACCAAACCCCCAAGCGCCGCCGGCTCCTCAGTCCCTCAGGAAGCGGAAGCGGTCCATACAATGGCTGGCGGCGGAGCGCTCTACGAACATTCCGCCAACGAGCCGACAGCCGCCGAATGGAGCGACTGGGACTCACAAGCGCTTCCTCCTCAGTCCGCGGCTTACAGAACCCGCATAGCCGCTATCCCGTCTCAATGGAACACAGAGGAATACAGCCGCATACAAGAAAATCGCTTTCACTCCGCCAGGACTACCCCTTTAAGCACCTTCGCCGCGGATGTGGATACCGCCTCCTATGCCAAGTTGCGTTCCGCTATTCTCGCGGGTGGCAATATTCCGGCGGACAGCGTGCGTATAGAAGAAA
>WRHG01000058.1 GCA_009783365.1 Clostridia bacterium
GCCCTGGCTTTGGGATTGGGCATGGCAACGAAACTCTCCGTTGCGGTTGCGGCTGCGCCGCTGGCGCTTCTGTTCGTCCTTCATTTTGTTAAGCACTTTCGGGAATGGAAGGCGATCCTTCGCCAATACCTGCTGTTTCTGTTGATCAGCGTGCCCGTGGGCATCGCCTGGCCGTTATACCACGCGATCCGTTTCGGCATGCCGCTGAGTTTTATGCGTCTGCCCGCGGAGAGCATCCATGTGGGGCATCTGCCCCTGGCCTCCCGCTATGGTTTTCCGGATGGAGCCGCGCTGCGCAGTTTGTTTTACACCGGCATTCGGAAATTAGACTATAATGTCTGGTTCCAGACGCTGAAAACCGCTCTGTTTGATGAGTTGTCCCTCTTCCCCACCGGAAGTCCCATGTGGTATCTATGTTATCTAATGGCCGCGCTCTTTACCCTGCTTACAGCCGCTTCCGTGTTGCTGTTCGCCCGTATGTCGGTCAAGCGGGATCCCGGCTTTCCGCCGCAGAGCAGACTCTTCCTGGCCGTACTCGCCGCCGCCCTTCTGGGCAGTTACCTGCTGTTTAGCCTTCAATATCCATACATCTGTTCATTTAGCTTCCGTTACATTTTCCCGGTGATTCTGTTGGCCGCCGCCGCCTTTGCGAAATTTTGCCATAAGACATCCCGGACCGCAAAATTCTTGGAAGCGCTAATCTGGATATTTTCGGGAGTGAGCTGCTTGATTTACGGGGTGTTCCTGTCTACTCGATTCTTGCCGTAAAGCTCAGCAAAGCTGCCGATGGGGCGTTAAACAGACGCCCCGGCATGGGATAAAAGGAACTGGCGCCCACGCCGCCCGAGGTGTATTGGTTTACGCTGTTGATGCGCTGCATGCCCACAATCCCCTCGTCCCCGGGAAACCAACCTGTCTCGGGCACGTATACGGGGCCGATGCCGGGCAGCCGCCATTGACCCGCCACAAAATGCCCCGCCAATACCAGCGCCACGCTGCGAAAGCCGAATACCGCTTTAGGCTCCGCCCATTCAACAGCCATACGCACATACTCCACATCCAACGGCGCATGGCTTACGGCGATTTGAAGATCCTGAGGCGTCATGGCCTTTATTGCATCGGCGGAGCGCTCCATGGCGTCCAGCCTATTGCATAAAGCCCGGTAGGAGGCTCCGCCATCCGCCTCGTATTGTTTGCCAAGGGTTTCCATGTCCGCCTTCTGGCGGGCCAGGCTCTCAGCCATGCCGGCTACGTCCATGCTGTAAAGAACTTCCGGTACAAACCATACCGTGCGTTTGTCCGACTGCTGACTCATGGGCGCGTCCAGATACAACGCGCCGGCGCCTTGGGCCGCCAGCACCCAATCCGCCAGCACCTCGGGCGTACCCCGATAGGCGGAAATGACCGGAGGGGGGTCATCATCTCCGGCGATGAAGTATATCGGAGCCGCCGCGTTGATCTGCCGGAGGATGTTGATCAGCGATACCAGGGGTTGGTAATCGCCGGTTTTCCCCACCATATCACCGGTTAGAACCGCCGCGGAGTACCCCTTGCCATACAGAGCGGTGCGCCATATGTTCATGTCGTGACCCATGGGATCCGCATGAAGGTCGCTGATGTGCAGCACGGTGAGATTTTCAAAGGAACGGTCTAAGGCCATCGCAGGTACTTTAACCGCAGTCACTTCCAACCTGCGGTTCATGGAAATGTTGGACAGCAGCACCAGCACAAAGACCGCCAGCAAGGCGGCCGCAAGCAAAATCATGCAACCCGGTCCCCTGTGCCGGCGCTGTTGGGGGGCAAAGATATAGTTGCTTTTTCTGCGACCCATGGTCTTCACCCCCAATATATTGTATGTCCATGATAAAATACCCCATCCGGCAAGTCAAATTACATCTTTTTAAGCAAATTGTTACATAAATTTGTAAATCCTGCGCGGATGTGTCCTTCTTGGGCGCCTCCTCCTCATCTTACGCCTCGTCCATTCGCCTTTTTCTTGCGGGGCGCGGGTTGCTGTGCTATCATGAAAGGGACCGGGTTTGCCCGTAACATGCGGTAGAGGAGGCGTTATCAGATGATCGCGTTGGCGTGCGACCATGCGGGCTATGAGTTGAAGCCCTATGTAATAGAGGTGTTGAAGGAGCTTAACCTGACCTATAAGGATTTTGGCGTCAATGGACCGGACAGCGTGGACTATCCCGTATACGGAGCCCGGGCCGCCAATTCTGTGGCCAGCGGGGAATGTGACAGGGGCATCGTACTCTGCGGCACTGGGGTAGGTATCGCGCTGGCGGCGAATAAGGTGCGGGGGATCCGTTGTGCGGTGTGCAGCGAATGCTTTACCGCGTGCATGAGCCGCCTGCATAACAACGCCAATATGCTGGCTCTGGGAGCGCGCGTTGTTGGCGGCGGCTTGGCCAAGTCGATCGTGCGCACCTGGCTGACCACCGACTTTGAAGGGGATCGCCATGCCCGCCGGGTGGGGCAGATTTCCATGCTGGAGGACGGCAGGCCTTTAGAATAACCTGTGTTACCGCCCCGGATCCTTCCCCATTTCGAGTTTGTAAAGAGAAAAGGAGCTTGAATTATGGGCTATCGGCAAAAATATGAGGCTTGGCTGCAGGACTTTAGGCAAGATAAAGCGACCTGCGAAGAACTTGCCGCCGCTGATGAAAAGGAGATAGAGGACCGTTTTTACCAGGACTTGAGCTTCGGAACGGCGGGTATGCGCGGATTGCTGGGGGCAGGCACAAATCGAATGAACATATATACGGTGCGCAGGGCTACCCAGGGATTGGCGGATTACCTGAAAACCGACCCGGCCAACGGCGAAAAAGGCGTTGTTATTGCTTATGACAACCGCCTTATGAGCGGCGAGTTTGCGAAGGAAACCGCCCTGGTATTATGCGCCAATGGAATTCATGTGTTTTTGTTTGACGCGCTACGGCCTGTGGCATTGCTATCCTTTGGGGTGCGGCATTTGCGGGCCGCCGCCGGCGTGGTAATCACAGCCAGCCATAACCCGCCCCAGTACAACGGATACAAGGTTTACGGCGAGGATGGGGCACAGATTGGGCCTGAGACGGCGGATGCCGTAACGGAAGCCATCCGGATCCTATCCTTTACGGACGCCCTGGTTATGGAGGAGGAGGAGGCTAGGCGAAAGGGCCTGCTGAGACTTATCGGCGACAGGGAGGTGGATGACGAGTACATCCGCCGGGTAAAGGGTTTATCCATCTTTCCGGATGTGGTCCGGGAAGCGGGCAAAAACCTTAAAATTGTCTACACGCCGCTTCACGGCAGCGGGAACGTGCCCGTGCGGCGCATTCTGCGGGAGATTGGCATCACCAATGTGAGCGTGGTGAAGGAGCAGGAAGCGCCTGATCCCGGCTTTCCCACCGTCAAGGTGCCCAATCCCGAGGACCCGGACGCTTTTACCCTTGCCATCCGCCTTGCGGATAGGGTGGGAGCGGATGCCGTCTTCGGCACGGACCCGGACTGCGACCGGCTGGGTGTGGCCGTTAGGGAGAAGAGCGGCCGGTTCCGCCAGCTGACGGGCAACCAAATCGGCTGTCTGATGCTTCATTACATTCTCAGCGGCAAGAAAGCCCAAGGACGGCTTCCCGCCAACGGAGCGGGAGCGGTCGTCAAGAGCATCGTGTCCACCGAGCTGGCCCGGGCCATCTGTGAGTCCTTTGGCGTGACGTTATTTGATACCCTCACCGGGTTTAAATTCATCGGAGAAAAAATACAGCAGTTTGAGGCCCGGGGCAGCCATGTATTTCTTTTCGGTTTTGAGGAAAGCCACGGCTATTTGAGCGGCGCCTTTGTGCGAGACAAGGACGGAGTTAACGCTTCCATGCTCATTGCCGAGGCGGCCGCCTACTATAGCGCCCAGAATAAGACACTCTGCGATGTTATGGAGGAGATTTTTGAAACTTACGGTTTTTATCTGGAACGGGTGGAATCCACAACCTTGCCGGGCCTTGACGGCTTAAAAGCGATGGCGAACATCATGGCTCGCGTCCGTGAGGCTCCGCCCCGTGCCATTGGCGGGGTCGCGGTACGCCGGACGCTGGATTTTCTGGCCCGCACGGATACGGAAATGGCCTCGGGCAAGAGCAGCCCCATCGACGCCCCGGCCAGCGATATGCTGTACTTCGCCATGGAGGGCGGCCATTTTGTGTGCGTGCGGCCCAGCGGCACGGAACCCAAGATTAAACTATACGTAAACGTTAATCACCGCAAGGAGGACAGAGCCAGGGAGCTGCTGGAGAGGATGGCGGAGGATGCAAGCAGGGTGATTGCCCTGGGCGAATCGTCCGCGCCGTAGGAGAATCCTCAGGTTTCACGCGGCGGGAAGCTGTTTATTTGAACTGTAATTCCTTACCGGCAATGTAGACCTTTTGTATGTTGAGACCGCCGTCTAAAAGCACCATATCCGCATAAGCGCCGGGGTTCAGTAAGCCAAGCTTTCCTTCCATACCGATCGCGTGCGCATTATTTGCGGAAGCAGCGGTTATGGCGCGGCCCAAAGGTATGCCAAAGTCTACCGCGTGGCGCACTCCTTGCATCAGCGAAATAGTGGAGCCTGCAATGGTACCGTTTTGAAGCGTCGCCTTTCCGTTTTTAACAATAATGGGCATCCCTCCGGATTCATAATTTCCATCCGGCAGGCCTGCGCTGCGTACGGAATCGCTGATCATGCAGACGCGCTGTGGAAACATTTGATAGATTGCCCGAATGATGGCAGGATGTAAATGAATACCGTCGCAGATCGCCTCAACATAAGCCAGCGCGTCCATTGCGGCGCCAACCATACCGGGATCGCGATGCAGAAGAGGGCTCATGGCGTTAAACAGATGGGTGACATGGGTCGCGCCATTGCCGAACGCTTGCATAGCCAATTGATAATCCGCTGAAGTATGAGCCAGCGCTACCTTGCACACCTGTGAAATCTCGCGGATGAAGTCCATCGCGCCGGGGAGTTCAGGGGCTATGCTGACCAGTTTAATGCTGTTTCCGGATTTGCTGTACAGCCGCTCAAACATGGAAATATCCGGCGGCATGAGCAGATCCGGCGGATGGGCGCCTCTCTTATCGTAGGATAAAAACGGCCCCTCCATATTGATGCCTATGCAGCGGGCGCCATTGGGCGGACGTTCATACCGCGCAATGTTTTCCATGGCTGTATGGAGCGTTTCTTCCTGTGCGGTTATGGTTGTGGCAAGAAACGAAGTTACGCCGTTTTGTGCATAATACACAGCCATCTCCCGCATTGCCTTTTCGGATCCGTCCGTATGATCCCCGTTTAGCGCGCCGTGGGAATGGATATCGATCAGCCCGGGAATAAGGTATGGACCCACGCCGGTATCCCCGCCCTCTCGCGCCTCAACCCTGCAAATGGTTTCGTCAAACGCGATGCAGCCTTTTCGGAATACGCCGTCTTTCATCAGCAGGTATACATTTTCGATAAGCATCAGGGCACCTCCTATTTCCGGATCTCAGGCAAACTGGCCGCCGCAACCGACTGGCCCACGCGTCGTATTTTCTCATCCGGGAGAATGAGATCAATGTGAACTTCAGGGTATTCGTCGCGTAATAAGGTTCTTGCCGTTTCCGCGATGATGTTGCCACCTTCGCCGCTCATCACGCGGCCCAGCAGCAGGATGGTATCCGCGCCGTAAATATCATGGTAGAGCGGCGCCGTATGCCCTAGATAGCACCCGATGGTGCGGAATATGGCGGCGGCGGCCTCATGGCCTTCCGCCAGCAGCGTTTGTACCACCTCCAGCTTCTCGGCAGGCGTCGTACAGCCCGCAAGGGAAATGCCTGCGGCGTGTGACAGCTTTATGACCGCTTCCTGACAAAAATACTGCACGGCAAGCCCTATGTCGCCCGTCCAATCGTCCTTTGCCGCGCTAGGGGAGGCGTCTACCGGCATAAAGGCGATCTCGTTGATCCAGTTGGCGATATTTCCCGCCTTATTCACAAAGCCGCCCGCGACGCTGGTACCCATAGCGATACCCAGCACGTTGTTTCGGTTCAGGTTGATGGAGCCGGCCAACGCCGTGACATCGCCGTCGTTTGCCACCTCAAACGGGATATCCTTGCCGATCTCTTTCACCGCGCGGATGTAGATATCACGAACTTTCAGGTCAAACAGATCCTTGGGAACCATTTGAAACAGCTGCGCGCTCAGCAGTCGGTTGTTGGCAAAGATGCCCGCGGAAGAGATGCCGATGGCGTCCACACGCGGCAGATGGGTCATGGCATCCCTAAAGGCTGAAATGATCCCGTGATAGTGATAATCCGGATCGCTGTTTATCTTTGGGTTCCAAACCGTCTCTTTGCTGTACACCGAAGTGCCGTCTATGACGGCCGATACTTTATAATCGCTGCCGCCCGCGTCGAACCCGATACGGCAGCCGTCAAAATGCCGTCCCACGGATTTTGCTGTTTCAATAGGGGCCGGCAATTCATCGCAAAGAACGACCTGAAAATTCTTCTGGTACATGCCCCCCATAAAAGCCGCGTCGTAGCAACGCGTTCCGCCGGGCATATAGGCTTGTTTCAACATTTGAAAAAGCCGCTCGGCGCCCTTTACGTATATTTTAAATCCGCCTTTTTGCCAAAGTTCGGTCTTAACGAGGCGTTCAATATGATACCAGTCTGCGGCCAAGCGGGCTTCATCGCCATGAACGCGGGTTGACTTGACGGATATCTGCCCCTCATTGCGCTCAAGCGCGAAGGAAAACGGCATAGAGGCCGTTTTCAGAAAAGACTGATTGAACCTGTACAGCGGGATGAAGCCTGGGTCAAGTTCAGGCTTGTTAATGAGATCTACCTGAATGCCGTTGTGTTCCATACGTGCGCCTCCTCGGTTCTATTCATTTCCATTCGAGGACCACTCCCATAAAACGCCCCCTGTTTTCAAGCAATGCCGCATAGATTGCCGGCGCTTCGGCAAAGGGAATTCGATGGCTGATCATGTTGGACATATCGATATCTTTATTTTGAACCATTTCAAAAAAGAATTCACAGTCCCGCTGATTCGTCCATGGGTTATCCGCCGTTTCATGCTTTGGATGAGAGAAATTATGCGCCCCCACGATTTTAACGCTTGTACGGTTGCATAGGTCATGGAAGTCAAACCAGGTAGGCCCTAAGGGGCTGCTGACGAAGACCATCGTCCCTTCCTCTCTCAAAATGTCAAATTCGCTTGTGATAAGCTCTGGATTGCCGGTCAGTTCATAAACGATGTCCACCATACGCCCGTGATTATGGGTCCGAACGGTGTCGGCAATATCCTGCCTGGAGGGATTGATCCCGGTTAAGCGTGCGTGTTTTGGCAGAAGGCTTATCCGAAAGTCTGAAATGTCAATGACAAATACCTTTCTTGATCCGCACATCAGGCAAAATTGAGCGCACAGCTGCCCGATGATACCGGCACCGAATATGGCGACGCTGTCGCCCCATCGGATGCCGCTTTTACGGACACCGTGCATACCTATCTCTGCGAGATTGAAAAAAAGAGCGTTGTCGTTATGGATATGCTCAGGGACGGTTCGTATCTCGTAGAGGTCCGTCGCGACATACTGTGCATGAAATCCGTTACCTACGACTCTCTTACCCAAAAGCTCGGGGGAAACATTGCCGCCGCACGCTATAATTTTTCCCAGGTTGGTATAGCCCGCGGCATAAGGGAAACTGAACAGCCTGCTCCAAACGGAGTCCGCCGGGGCCTGACCCGACAGAACGGAAAGCTCCGTACCCGTACTGATCAAGGTAAACTCCGTCTCGATCAGCACCTGGTTCTCGGCCATGTTGGGCATGGGGGAATCCTGGATTTCGACTTTGCGCTTGTCTGTAAATATGATTTGACAATTGCCCACGAGATCATCCTCCATTCCGGCTTAGTCATTGCGGCCGACTTCTTTTGCGATCTCCACGATACGCCTGTAATTCTCTACCGTGACCGAATCCGCGATGCTGTGGTCGGAGGAAAACACATAGCCGCTTCCCTCCTTCAGAGTTGGAAGCTTTTCCCGGATATCGGCTTCCGCCAGGCCGATATCCATCCATTTCATAATGTCGAAACCGCCTCTGATGCAGAGATCCTTGCCGAAATCTTTTTTCATTTGCAGCGGGTCCATACCCGCCTTGATCTCCATCGGGTTTATGCAGTCCAAGCCCATTTCTACCAGATCGGGGATCAAGTCGTTCACTCTGCCGCAGGAATGCATGTGCGCTTTGATGGAATGGGCGTGCGCCCAGTGGATCGTTTTTTGCTGATAGGGTTTTACCAAGTCGCTCCAAAGCTGTTTGGATATCATCAATCCGTTCTTGTATCCAAGATCGTCGTACCAAAGGAGTTCGTCAAATTCGTAACCTTCTTTCCAGATCATGTCCAAAAGCGCAAGCGTCAGATTGCAGCCGTGATCAAACATGTCGCGCACCCATTCCGGATCATCCAACATGGCGATCAGCGTCGTTTCCTGCCCCACCATACGGGTATTCACGATGTCATAGCCAAACCAGGGGCCTACTTCGATCCAATACCCGTTTTCACGCCAAAATTTGTAGTTCTTTTTCCAGATGTCCCAATTGATCCGGTCCTTTGACGGAAACATCCTCTCCTTGGCAACAGTCCAGGACGGCAGGTCATGGACCTCATGATCCAGATAGATGGGCGTTGTGGAAATCGGCTTAAAATTTTTTTTGGTGACGCCCCATTCATCTTTCTCAATGCGATAGCCGGGCGCGTCCTCAATAATTTTCTTTTTACAGCGCGGGCTTGTGTCGATATGCACTTCCGTAATTCGCGCGATCTTGTCCAGGCCAAAATAGTCTTCCCACACAATATTCGGCGGCAATCCCTGCTTATTCCAATTCGCGACGGTCGATTCCCAGGCATAGTCGGTTATCGGAACGCGGTCAACCTCCCTGTGCTCGTAGGTGCGTTTCATTCTTTCATGGGAAGTCATACTCTCCATAATCGTTGATACCGCCTTTGCGTTAATTTACGATGCTATTCAAAAACAAGGGGAACAAAGCATGAGGGGTGGTGAAAGCTGTCCCTCTTTGTATTGGAATAGGAGCACTCCTCTCCGGCCCGGCCCTGCTTGATCCTGTATAGGTTGAACAGCCATTGATCCCCGGGCAGCGGAGGAATATTGGGCGCTGTGATGAATTCATGAAGCGGGATTGAAAATTCCGCATGCCACTTCATTCGGGACGGGCCCGTTTCTTCTGTTTCGACATGGGAATGGACGCATTGATCGACCCTTGCAAACCCGATGAAACGCCCGGCAAGGTCATTTTGAATCAGATAATGCAGCACCGTATTTATGGGGCTGATCTCGATTTCAATATAGGTTTTGCGGTCGCAGTCGTCGTCGATAAAAACCTCTACCACATCCTCAAGGTAAATCGTATCGTTGAACCCGGTCATCGTCGCTAAAAAGCGGTCGTCGTCACATAGAAAAGAAACGTACAGCCTTTCGTCATCGTAAACGAGCCTCGCTTCCGTAGAAAAACGCGGCGGCCTTCCGTCGCTGTTGCGCGTCAGCATAACGGATCCGGCATCCCGCCACCTGTCGTTTACATCTTTAATTCTTTTGCAGATATAACTTTCCATGCGCATAAAACCCCTTTCTTGCGGAACGCCGCAAACAGCCGCCCGTTGCCGCCGTTCCTTATTGGTTCAGGTATAATGCTTGTATCGGTCGACCGCGTCGTAAAACGCTTTGATGTTTTCAGGCGGAATGTCCGGCGTCGCAATATGGCAGGGCGCACATATGTACCCGCCGCCCGGGGCCAGCAGATCAATCGCTTCCTTCACTTTGCCGATCACATATTCCGGGGGCCGTCCCCAAAAAACGGACTGCATGCCGATGCCTCCCCAAAAGCAAAGGTCTTTGCCGTACTGCTCTTTGATAAAAGCCCTGT
>WRHG01000059.1 GCA_009783365.1 Clostridia bacterium
CAGATGCCCAGCACGGGGATACCCATCTCGAAAATTTGCCGGCTGCAGAGCGGCGCTCCTTCATCCAGCACACCTGCGGGACTGCCGGAAAGGATAACCCCCTTGGCTTCATGAGCCCGGATGGTTACCGCGTCCGTGGTATGCGGCAGAACAGTGGAGTACACGCCACATTCCCGAACCTTGCGGGCAATCAATTGAGTATACGTATCACCAAAATCCAAAATCACGACGCCCTGCGGCCTATGACTCATCGAGAACCCCTTCTTTCAACCAAAGCCACGAACTCATCGATTTCCTTTCGGATGACATTCAGCGCGCCGCGCCAGTACTCCACACTATGAACATCAATGCCCACACCGGCGGCTACATTGGCCACCAGATCGCTGCCGCAGGCTGCCAGCAACTCGTCAAACGACCGCATGAAAGCGCCGCCCATTGCCTGATACCTGGCAAAGACCCCCAAGCCGAAAAGCAGGCCAAAGGTATAGGGAAAGTTATAAAAGTGAAGCCCCACGGAATAGTAGTGTGGCTTGCATATCCACATATAAGGGTGGCGGGCCGTTTGGGCCAAGCTGTCGCCGTAGGTTTCCTCCTGGGCGTCCAGCATCATGGCCTTCAACTCTTCCGAGGATGGGATGTATGTTTTACGAGCCTCAAAAACGGCGCATTCAAAAATAAAACGGCTGTAGATATCCACTACGGTCTGGGTGGCGTCCATGAGGCTGCTCTCCAGCATGGCGAATGCGTCATCCGCATCCGCTATCTTGCGGAGGGTGTGATTTAACAGCGTTTCATTAAAAATGGACGCGGTTTCAGCCAGAGCCATAGGTTCTTCCGCCATCAGCACGGGCTTCGCCTCCATACAATGACCATGCCAGGCATGGCCCAACTCATGGGCCAGTGTACTCACATCCGAGAAGCTACCCACAAAATTGGTGAGGATCCGGCTGAGCTTTAAACCGTGGCTATGCGCACAGAAAGCGCCGCCCTCCTTGCCTTCCCTGGGGTATAGGTCAATCCAGCGATTTGCAAAGGCACGATCAATAAAAGCGCCCATTTCTGGATGCGCCCCGCTGAAAACATCCGTCAGCAGGGTGCGGGCTTCCATAACCGTAAAGCGCTTTTTCGCCTGAGAAACCGGCGCGAACAAATCGTAGAAAGGGAGCCCCTCCCGATGCCCCAAAAGCTTCCCTTTGGCCTTCAGATAGCGTCGAAAATCCGGCAGGGCCTCCCGGACGGCGCTGAGCATAGCTTCCAGGGTCTCCCGGTCCATACGGCTTTCCACGAGTTGCTGGGTCAGCACATCCTGGTAGTTTTTAGCCTCGCACAGGGTCAGGGCTTCGCCCTTGATTCCCGCCAGGCAGAAAGCCATTGGCAATTCTACCTTTTGGTAGGAAACGATCTCCGCGTCATAAGCCCGCTTTCGGACAGACGGGTCCGGGTCATAAGCCATACCGCGCACCGCGGATAAAGGCAGCCGCATACCGTCTATCTCCACCGTATGGGTTCCCATCAACTGATTGCGAAGCTTGCCGAACGCATCTCCGCCGGATAGGGACATGCGCAGCATCCATCTCTCCATACTCTCCGGGAGCATGTGGGCTGCCTTCTCCCTGCTCTCCCGAAGGATGAATCCGTAATCCTGCAGAAACAGGCTCCCATCAATAATCGCCTCCAACCCTTCCACCGTACCTATATAGCGGGCACATGCGCTTTGCAGCACCTCCACATCCACCATCAGGACGCCGATCTCATCCTGACACTTTAACGCCTGAATGTTCTGAGCGTCTGTAGCCAAGGTAAGCTGGCAAAAGGAATAAACCCTGTATAGCTTGTCGGTAAGCGCCTCCAGTGCCCGTATCATTTTTTCCAATATGCCGGCAGGCCCTTCACTGCTTTTCAGCAGTTCATGCCCTTTCTCAACCATATGAGATATATCGCTGATATCCCGCCGGAAGGCCGGAGCATCAAATCCCGTGTAATAAACGGAAAGATCCCAAGTCGTTTCCTTCATCCGCAACTCCTTTATGATTCACTGGCATCAATTAAATGAGTTTCATGCAGCGCGTCCAGACAGGTTTCCTTACTGCGCTCGATATGCTTGCGCATCAGCAGCTCATAGCTGGCCAAATCCTTCCGCTCCACCAGGTCTACCAGCCGGTGGTGCTCCCTGTGCGCCGCATGCCTGCGGGATTCCATGGCAATGGACAGCGCAGAAAACCGGGTGATGTACTCATCCTGCCCCTCAATGGCGCGCAAGATACGGCTTAACCTCGAAATACGCGCCATCTCCACATGAAACGCCCGGGCCAAGGGGGAAAGCCTGTCGATATCATTCTGCTCCTCCAGGGTATCCATCTGGTTGAGCTTTTCACGCAGAGAGCGGATATCTTCCGCAGTGGCGTTATTGATGATCGCGGGCAGAGTCAGCATTTCCAATGCGTTTCGAATGGTGTAAATCTCCTCCACATCCGCAATTGTAAAGGCCCGTACCATCACACCCCGGCGCGGTACATATTCCACCAACCCGTCCCGCTCCAGTTTGCGAAGGGCTTCCCTCAGCGGCGTGCGACTGATGTGCATCAAATCGGCGTATTCTGTTTCCACCAAACGGGTACCGGTAGGAATCACCCCGGTTACAATGGCTTGCTTCAACGTCTCATAGGCGATTTCCCGGATGGGTTTGTTCTCCAAAGAATGAGCCAAACGGCTGCCCAGCATTTTCTCATCTCCTTTGTACCGGGATTGTATTTTGTATCCTATCCTGAAAAGACATGAATTGTCAATGCGGACGGTAAATACCGAAGATGGCGTCAATGGCCGTAATGCCCTTCAACCTGCCGGCTATTCCTTCAGCACTACGCTTTCGGGGCCTAAGTCACTCCTTAAGGCCGCCAGCACATCTCCGCCCCCATCGCACCAAAATTCACGGGACAGCAGGAGGATTATCTTCTCTTGCCTGATCTGTACGTAGACGGGCGCCTCTCCCCAATGTTCCCGGCAAGTATTCTTGATCCGCTCCATCGCTGTCCGGTCCGGGGCCAGTAAATACAGCTTTCGCGGCGCCCGTTTGGCAAGCTGGGCGTCCGTGAGGGCGGCGGGCTTTACAGGCACTTTGGTTTCCCGATTGATCAACTTGTTGGATTGAAGCACTCGCGCTCTTCCTCCGAAATCGCCTTCCCCAGTCCCGGGCTCCTCCCAGTATAGGTCACTTTCATCTACATCCGTACTCCGGTCCGTCTCAAGGCCGACAACGGGTGCAAGGGGGCGCGGCAAAGGCCTTTCGATAAGCCGGTTATCCTGGTCCATGAGCAATCGCACCGTATCTACCAGCAGTTTGGGCTCCTCATCCTCCCGGAATGAGAGCTTGCCTGTCAGCTGTACCAGGTTGTCTGCCAGCAGCAGGGAAACATATCGCTCATAAACTTTAGGAAATACAAGTCCCTCAATCTGCCCTGTCAAGTCCTCCAAAGTCAGAAAACCCATCATGGCGCCCTTTTTAGTGATTTTTCCCTTGGTTGCCGACAGAATGCCGGCCATACTCACCGGGCTCCCGTCATAACCCGCACCGTGATCCTCACCCTCGGCGAGGGACAAAACACTTTGAACGGTCGTGTATCCGCTCTTTAAAAGATCAGCCACCTCATCCAGCGGATGTCCGCTGATATACACTCCGGTCATTTCCTTTTCCATGTTCAGCAGCGCCTTACGGCTCAACTCCGGCCGGAAGGAAACGTCCGCGCTGGCCATCCCGGAATTGGGCCCCATATCCACACCCATGTCAAACAGGGAAACCTGCCCCGATACATTCGCTTTCCGCCTAAGGGCGCCTTCGTCCACAACCTGCTCATAAACGCTAAGGAGCTGCGCCCGGTTCAGCCCCAAACCGTCAAGGGCTCCGGCCTTGATGAGGCTCTCCAGGGTGCGTTTGTTCATAGCGTCGGAAAGGTTGCGGCGTACAAAATCAAACAGATCCAGGTATGGCCCTTCCTTCCGCCCCTGCAGTATACCCTCCACAGCCCCGTAGCCTACGTTCTTCACTCCGCCCAAGCCAAAGCGGATGCCCATGCGCCCCCGCCCGTCCCTGCCCGCCATAAAGCGCCAGCCGCTGCTGTTCACATCCGGCGGCAATAGGGGAATGCCCTTGATTTTGCAATACTGAATATACTCCGCCACTTTGCCGGAGCTGTCCATCATACTGTTCATCGTGGATGCCATAAATGCCACGGGATAATGCTGTTTCAGCCATCCGGTCTGTACGGCCAGCACGCCGTAAGCCGCCGCGTGGCTCTTGTTGAAAGCGTAGCTGGCAAAAGCGGACATGTCGTCAAAAATCTTCTCCGCCACTCTTACGGGTACGCCCCGCCGAACCGCCCCGTCGATGACCTGGTTTCCGTTTTCATCCTTCATACCGTGAACAAAATACTCCCGCTCTTTTTCCATTACTTCTCTTTTCTTTTTAGACATGGCCCGCCGCATCAAATCGCTCCGGCCCAGGCTGTAGCCTGCCAAATCGCGCACGATCTGCATCACCTGCTCCTGATAGACCATGCAACCGTAGGTCACGTCCAGGATGGGCTTTAAAAGCGGCGTCTCATAACGCACGGTAGCCGGATTGTTTTTTCCCGCGATATACCGGGGGATGGATTCCATGGGCCCGGGCCTGTACAAAGAAATAGCGGCGATGATATCCTCAAAACAGGAAGGCTTCATATTCTGTAAAAAAAGGCGCATTCCGCTGCTTTCCAATTGAAATACACCGTCGGTATCCCCCTGGGCAATCATCTCATACACTAGCCGATCATCCAGCGGAATATCCTCCTCCTGCATGGCATGGCCGTCCTCCCGCAGGATATCCAGCGTATCCCGGATCACCGTCAACGTTCGCAAACCCAAAAAATCAATCTTCAGCAATCCAAGGTTCTCCAGCGTGCCCATGGTGTATTGAGTGGTGACCACCTCGTCGTTGAGCTGCAAGGGGACGTATTCTGTCAGGGGACGGGCGGTGATCAGCACGCCCGCGGCGTGGGTGCTGGCATGGCGCGGCATACCCTCCAGCGTCAGGGACATCTCGAACAGCTGCCGAACCTGCGGGTCCGTATCCACCATGCCTTTCAGGGATGGGCTCAGTTCCGCAGCCTTTTGCAGAGTCATATCCAGCGCAAAGGGAATGGCTTTTGCTACCTGATCCACCGAGGCATAGCTCATGCCCAGAACCCTGCCTACATCCCGCACCACCGCTTTGGCCTTCATGGTGCCGAAGGTAATAATTTGCGCCACATGATCACTGCCGTATTTTTGGGTAACGTAATCAATCACTTCTTGCCGCCGTTCGTAGCAAAAATCAATATCCAAATCCGGCATGCTCATTCGCTCGGGGTTCAGGAAGCGTTCAAAGAGCAGGTTGTACTTAAGAGGATCCAGCAGCGTGATGGACAAGGTATATGCTACGATACTGCCCGCCCCGCTGCCCCGCCCCGGCCCTACCATGATGCCGCGATTCTTGGCGAAGCGGATGAAATCCCATACGATCAAAAAGTAATCCACATATCCCATCCGGGCAATCATTGACAACTCATATGCCAACCTTTTGGAAGGTTCACTTTCCGGGTCCGATCCCTCGCATGGGTAGAGCTTTTGAAGCCCCTCCTCGCAGAGGCGTGTGAGCATTTTCAGGGAAGGTTCATCTGTAGTCACCGGATAGACGGGCAGATGCAAACTGGAGAAATCAAACTCCACGCGGCATCTCTCGGCAATCTCTACCGTCCGGTCTATGGCTTCCCCGTATTTCGGAAAAACAGTACGCATTTCAGCTTCGGTTTTCACATAAAACTCGTCGGTACCCATATGCATGCGCGTCTCATCATCCAGCGTCTTGCCCGTTTGAATGCACATGAGAACCTCCTGGGCTTGGGCATCCCGCCGCAGAAGGTAATGGCTGTCGTTGGTGACTACCAGCGGAATACCGGTAGCCTGCGATATGCTCGCCAGTCCGGGAAGCGCCCTGCGCTGCTCTTCCAGGCCGTGATCCATGATTTCAATAAAGAAGTTGCCTTTGCCAAACATCGCCTCCATTTTCAGCGCATAGGCTTTAGCGTCATCCATGCGCCCCTGCAGAATCAGCTTCGGCAGATCCCCGCTTAAGCATGCGCTGAGACAGATCAGGCCTTCATGATGCTTCTCCAGCAGGTTATAGTCGATGCGGGGCCGGTAATAATAACCCTCCGTAAACCCGGCGCTCACCAGCTTGGTGAGGTTACGATATCCTTCCTGGTTTTCGCATAGCAAAATCACATGGCTATATTCCCGAGAAAGGTTCTGCTTGTTAAAACGATCCTGGCAGATATAGGCTTCACAGCCGATCACCGGATGGATGCCCGCGTCCTTGCAGGCGGAATAAAAGTCCACGGCGCCGTACATCACCCCATGGTCCGTTATGGCGCAATGCTGAAAGCCGGACTGTTTCAAATGTCGCACGAGGGGCTTAATGCGGCAGGCGCCGTCCAGCAGACTGTATTCCGTATGCAAGTGCAAATGAGCGAAGGGCATGGGCCACCTCCCGCCGTCGAAAGTCGGGGCTTTCCTGCTTAGGTTAGTATAGCATATCTCAACCCTTATTGGTGAAAGGGCTAAGAATATGATATACTCTCTTTGGAGGTGACTCCTATGCCATTGTTTCAAAACGACAAAAGCGGGATGCTGTGGGATGTAACATCCCTGCCCAACGGGTTTGTCTGCGAATATATGCCCGGCGCACCGGAAGGATATGTAAAGGTGTACCTTTACGGACTGATGTACACCCAGTACCCTGCCATGCAGGAAAACCAAACCCTGGCGGATGTAGCCAAGGCGCTGTCCATGGAAGAAAGTGAAGTGGCGCAAGCGTATCGTTATTGGGAACGCTGCCGCCTTGTGCAGCGTATACAGGACAACCCGCCGGAGTACAAGTATACTAGTGTACAGCAAACCCTTATCAGCCGCCAATTTGCCCCTCAGGACGAGGCATATATGGAGTTTGCACACGCCCTTAACGCCATATTTGGAGACCGGCGTCATCTTCACGGCAATGAAACCGTGCTGGCCTATGAATGGGTGGAACAACTGAACCTTCCCAGTGAAATTGTACTGATGATGATCCAGCACCTGATCAGCACCCGCGGCGTATCCTTTCGCTTTAAAGAGGGGCAGAAGCTGGCCCTGGAATTATGTGACCAGCACATCCGCACCGTTGAGGCGGCGGAGCAGCTCTTCTCCCGTTCGGAGGCAGCCTGGAAAGGAACCCGTAAAGTTCTGCGTCGCATGGGTAAGTATCGGGATCCCAGCTTGGACGAAACGGATTTATTTATTAAATGGACCGTGGAATGGGGCTTCGCCCCTAAGGCCGTTGAAAGCGCCTGCGCCGAAATGACCAGCGGTGATCCCAGCTTTGCGTACCTGGACAAAATTTTAGAAACCCTCCGCAAAAGCAGCGGAAAAGCTTCCCATTCCGCCGCCCAGACTGAAACGGAGCTTTCTTCCAGAAATGAGGAAATGGACCGGATTAAAGAAATGCTCACCGCCTGCGGCATAAAGGCGACGGTGATCGATGAGGGCAGGCGGTTGGTGTACCGGGACATGCTGGCTTATGGGGACCATCAGGTGGTACTGCTGGCCGCGGAAGCCGTAGGCAGAAGGAGAGGCGCCCCGTCCCTCGATTCCGTAATCGACCTGCTGGCTTCCTGGCGGGAAAAAGGGTTATCTACCGCTGAACAGGTCAAGCAATATCTACAGGATGTGCAGGAGCATAATCAATTTCTGAAAGCCTTGTATAAAAGCGCGGGCCGGGAAGCCGCTCCAAAGCTCAGTGACCGGGAACTGCTGCAAAAGTGGCGGCAGGAATGGCGTTTCAGCGAATCCTTGCTGCATAAAGCGGCGGAGTTTGCCAAACATACGGACAAGCCGATACTTTTTATGGACAAGCTGTTGGATAGCTGGCACGGAAAAGGCATTCAAACCGTGGAACAAGCGGAAAAAGAGCAGGCAAGCCACAAAGAGGCAACCGCTTCAGCCGGCCGCAAACCCGCAAAGTATGGTAAAACCGTCATAGAGCAACAGTATGATCAACGGATTTACGATCCCAACGAATACGACGGCCCTACCGCCAAGGCACTGGAGGAGGCGCGCAAACTATGACGCGTGAGCAGATTGTTTACAGGTTACAACAGGATTACGCGCTGAGGCGGGAGGAAAACCAGCGGCTCTTTCAGGAGCATACGGAGGACATATGCGCTAAATGCCCAGGCCTGCGTCAACTGCTGGATAATCGCAGGGAGGCGCTCATGCGCGGTTTGCGCAGCGGTATCCTGGCAGGCCGGAAGGATCCGGAAGCGAACGCTTCTCTACCAGACGAGATGATGGGTTTTAACAAAAAAATTGCCGCTGCGCTTAAAAAAGGCGGTTTGGATTCAGTAGCCTTACAGCCTGTGTACACCTGCCCCCTTTGCCGGGACGAAGGCTATTTGTACGAGCCTTCCCGCCGCATGTGCTCCTGTTTTGAAAAGGAGCTAAACCGGCGCATGATCGATGAACTGGGCCTTGCTAAGGTGGTTCCGCAAACCTTCGAGCGTTTTGACGAGGCTCTTTTTACCACGGAGCCTGTTGAGTCCTATAGCGTAAGCCAGAGGCAAATGATCAGTTACAACCGGAATGTCTGCCTGGAATATGCGGACAGCTTCCCGGATACGGCGGTACGGGACCTTCTGTTCATGGGGAAAAGCGGACTTGGAAAGACCTTTTTGCTGCAAGCCATCGCCCACCGGGTAGCCGGGCGCGGTTTCCTTCCCTTATACATCAGTGCCTACCGTCTGTTTGAGACAGCCCGAAAAGCCTATTTTGAAAACGATTCGGATCAGATGACCCGGTTGATCGATGCGCCTCTGCTCCTAATGGATGATCTGGGCACGGAACCTCTCATGGCAAATATCACCATTACCCAGCTATTTAACCTGCTCAATGAGCGGCAAATGGCCGGGCACCACACGGTCATCAGTACCAATCTCACGATTTCCGCGCTGAAGGAACGCTATACGGAACGCATTGCTTCCCGTCTCTTGGACGGACGCAACTGTATGCAACTCACCTTTATCGGCGAGGACGTCCGCAGGCGGCTTGGTAATAGCGAGGACGGAATATGAATATCCAAATCTACATTCACAAAAAAAACCCGGACGTGCTAAAAGCAGAACGTTTCTTTCGGGAAAGGCGCGTCCCCTACCAGCTTTTGGATTTAAAAAAACATAGGCTGGGCCGTAGGGAACTGCAGCTCTTCGCCGAAGTTATAGGCGCGAAAACACTTGTGGACAGGGCGGGACGGAAGGCCCTTGAAAGGCCCGTGGCCCACATGACCTCCGAAAGCCTGATCTTAGAGGAGCTTTTGTGCGATCCATCCGCCCTGGTAAGCCCCATCGTGCGAAATGGCACACGGATAACCGTCGGGGTGGCGGAAGACACATGGACTCAATGGGTAGAAATGGGATAAACTGCGTAATCGGTCAATTTCATTGATGAACCGAATAGAAGCAGACGAAAGCGTTTCCAATTTGCATCTTTTATACATTTATATCAA
>WRHG01000060.1 GCA_009783365.1 Clostridia bacterium
AAGCATGAATGTCAAAACATCAGCGCGGAAGAAGACCTTCGGCTGTTTTGCGTATTTGTACCGCCGCTCAAGCCCTATGCAAAATATGAATCGCTGATTGAGAAGACGAACGCGCACCTGAGGGCAAACGGATAGCAGCCCACAAGAAAGTATTGTGAACAGCTCCTCGGGAAAGACTCGTTTTGGCAAGGTGGTAACGCGTCGAGATCAGGACAGATTCTGCCACGAGGAAGAACCAGAAATAAAATTAATATTCCACAATTGGTTTTCCGGCGAGCCCGGACGGTTACCGGTGCTTTTATAACAGCTAGCCTTTTACGACCGGTATTCCAAGACCGCGCGGATCATGCTCTGTATATTTGCAAAGGGAACGCCATATTGTATGTTGTGCACAGCCGCAAATACAAACCCATTTGTTTCGCCAAAGACGCGGATGCGCGCCTGCACTTGCTCATATACCTCCTCCGGGGTGCCATAGGGCAGCGTGGTCTGTGTTTCCACACCCCCGCCCCAAAATACGATGCGGCCTCCAAAACGTTCGGTCAGCAGTTCGGGTTTCATCATGTGCGCGTTTGTATGCACGGGATTGAGTATATCAAATCCGCCCTCAATAAGGGATTCGATGATCCCGTAAAGTGAACCGCAGCTGTGGATCATGGTCTTTGCTTCCGTATGTCTATGGATAAAATCGTTGATTCGCTTGAAAGCGGGCATGTATTGCTCCCGGAAGATCTCCGGAGAAAACAACTCGTTGCGCTGGGTTCCGTAATCCGCACCGGAAACCAGGATGGTGTCTATGCAGCTTCCCGCGGCTTCCAGATAAAGCGAGAGGTTTTCGATGGCACGGTCCGCGGCAGCCTCGAGAATTTCCTTCGTATACGCGGGTTCCAGCGTAAGCAGGCACAACCAGTCGCTGATGGTGTGCCCGGCGTACAGGCCATGAGTGCCCAACTGGCCGCGGACGCAGCCGCCGTGCACGGAATAGTCCGTGTTGTCTTTAAGAAATCGCCCGCGCTGCTGGAGAAGATCAAGCTCCTCATCCGTATACAGTGGAAGGGAACGCCGCCAGGTATCCGGGTCAACCAGCGTGAAGTCGTCGGAAAGGCCCGTAGGGCAGTTTTTTTCGAAATACAGGCTGCCCGGAGACATATACGCCAGCGAGTTGCCGTACACATCACGGATATGTAAATAGCCCCGTTCGTCCCGGTCCGGTGTGAAAGCCCCGGGCATGAGAATTTCATTGTCTAAATGGGTCTTCCAAAGGCGCCAATGATCGTTATTAAATCCCCAGTTCACGATGGGGTTTTCCAGTTGAATGACGTCAGAATGAAAAAAGCGCATCATGGGCTCCTCCACCCGCGCAAGCATCTGGTATTGCTCGTAGCACTTGGGCGGCATGAGATCAAGCCCCAGGTGACGGACGATCTCACAATACGCGTCAACATGAACGCCGGTCATCATCGTACCGCCTACGTCGATGGGGGTGCGGTCCGTATCCTGATAGTTTAGTGCGCGCCGAACGCGTTCTCTGCTCGTCATAATCACTCGCTCCATTCTCATCCGCAATCGCATAACAGGCGTCCCATATATTGCTTTTTCTGCGCCATGATAAAAAATCCTCCACCTCCCTATGCAGGAAAGCAAAACAAGTTGAACCGGTCATTCGATTGTGATATACTTTGCCCACTGTTCGAAGCTGGGCGACATCGATTCAGAGATTTCCGGAAGGAGAAGGAATATGGAAGTATCATTTCGCGGTAAAAATATCGTGGTTACAGGTGCTGGAAACGGCATCGGAAAAGAAATTTCAATAATGTTCGCACGGGCGGGCGGGGCGGTATACGCGCTGGATAAAGCGGAAACAAGCTTGGCCTTGCTGCGGCGCGAAGCGGAAGCGGAGGGCTTGAGGATCCGCACCGCTTGCCTGGACGTGGTTCAAGAAGAAGCGGTGGCGGGATGTTTCCGGATGATTCGTGACGAGATGAAAACAATCGACACGCTGGTAAACAGCGCGGGAATTATATCGTTCGTGAAGATGGACGGACTGAATGCGGATATGTGGGATCAAGTTTTAAATGTGAACCTGCGAGGTTCGTTTTTTTGCAGCCGTGAGGCCGCCGCCATTATGAAGAAGCAAGGTTCCGGAAGCATCGTGAATATCACGGCCGGGGCGGCAAAAACGGGCGGGATGAATCCTTCCGCCGCATACGTATCCTCCAAAGGCGGTTTGAACAGCATGACCCTTCACCTGGCTGTACAGTTGCATCCCTATGGAATCCGCGTGAATGCCATCTGTCCGGGCCCAATCGATACGCAGATGATTGACGCGCAAGCGAACCTCCCCGGAGCCAAAGGAAGCGGAAAGGACAGCATTATAGCCGCAGTGCCGCTGGGCCTTGGGAAGCCCGAAGATATCGCCTACGGAGCGCTGTTTTTAGCGTCGGATCAGTGGGCGCGGTATATTACCGGAGAAATCCTGGATATCAACGGCGGGTTGGTTATGGATTAGGCGAGGAGGAAACGTAGAACATGCTAACGTATCTCAACAGTAGCGATCTGCCGGTGATCAGTTCGTATCCCGGGACATTTCTTGAAACGCGGGAGGATTTGGAACGCCTGGCGCTGCAAATCAGGCGGGATGTGATTGAAATCACCTATTATTCAGGCACTCAGTCCAGCCATGTGGGCGGCGAGCTTTCCTGTGCGGATATCCTGGCGGTGATTTACGGTTCGTTTTTAAACGTTCGGCCGGAGGAACCCGAGTGGTTCCAGCGTGATATTATTGTCATGTCGAAAGGGCACTGTTCGGCTGCGCTTTATGCCGCCATGGCGTGGAGAGGGTTCTTTCCCCGGGAGAAGCTGTGGAATGAATTTAACCGGGTTGACGGCACGCTTCAAGAGCATTGCAATCTGTACTTGCCCGGCGTGGAGGCCACCACAGGGTCGCTGGGAATGGGCCTTGCCAATGCCTGCGGGTACGCATGGGCTGCCAGGCACTCGGGACAGGGAAAGCAGGTGTATTGCCTTCTGGGAGACGGCGAATGTACAGAGGGCCAGACTTGGGAAGGTTTTGGGCTTGCGCCCCAACTGGCGCTGAACAACCTCATCGCCATTGTGGATTTTAACAAGTATATCATTTCATCTACGACCGCTGAAGTGATGAACCTTGAACCTTTCGAGAAGCGGCTCGATAACTTCGGCTGGGACACCCAGCGCATCGACGGGCATGATGTGTCTGCCATCCGAAACGCAATTTTAAAAGCAAAACAGGGGAACGGTCCGAAACCTCACGCGATTCTCTGCGATACCGTCAAGGGGAAAGGGATCTCCTTTATGGAAAAGGACGCTGTCCATTGGCACGCAGGTCACTTGGACGAGTCGCTGCGCCGGAAATGCATGAATGAATTGACGGGAGATATGTAAGCATGGCTGAAAAGATGATGTATGGCTGCGCCCTGAAAGGGTTCAGGGCGACTCTTGGGGATACGCTGCTGGCGCTGGGCGGTAAATATGAGAATATGGTGGTGGTCGATTCGGAGACGGGGACGGCCACCAATGTGCTGGACTTTCGAGAGCAGTATCCGGAACGGTTTGTAACTGTTGGAATCGCGGAACAGACAGCCGTCAGCTTTGCTTTTGCCTTGTCCAGAAGCGGTATGATTCCGGTGGTGCCGTTGTTTAGCTGCTTTTTGGCCAGAAGGGCTTGCGATCAGATCTATGTGCAGGTTGGGTATGCCAATGCAAACGTGAAGCTGATCGGCTGTTATTCGGGGTTATCAACCCCTAATACGGGCGCCACGCATCAATCGATCAACGAATTTGCCATATTGCGAAGCATGCCCAATATCAAGGTGATCGAAACCGCTGATCCCAATGAGTTGGAGCAGGCTCTCTACCGTTCCATGGAGTACCGCGGCCCGGTTTTTATCCGAATGATACGCGGAGATGTTGCGGAGTATGACCAGGTCTGTACGCCGCAAGATCATCGGTTTGAACTGGATAAGGCGTCCATACTGCGAAATGGTACCGACATCTCGCTGATTGCCTGCGGTATGATGGTGCCCCGTGCGATAAAAGCCGCTAACCTGCTTGCGGATCAGGGTATCAGCGCCGATGTGGTCAACTGTTCCAGCATTAAGCCCATTGATATCGAAACCATTGTCGCTTCCGCAAAAAAAACGGGGAAAGTGATTACCGCGGAAAATCACAATGTGTATGGCGGTATGGGAAGCGCGGTGGCCGAGGTGCTTGCGCAGCATTGCCCGGTTCCCATGCGCATTATGGGGATCGAGGACCAATACGGCTGGTCCGGACCGCTTGAAACCCTGCTGCCCCGTTATGGAATCACAGCGGAGCGAATTGTGGAAAAAGCCTGGGAGCTGCTTGGCCATTCCTGAAGAAATTTTGCTGCAAATCGACCGTAACCGCACTGTTCGCAAGGGGATGAAACCTCCTTGCGCTAATAGCGGCCGATCTCTTTGGCCAGTTTGATGATTGTCTCCACATTCTGAAGAGGCACATTGTTTGGAATCGAATGGTCCGTCGCAAAGACATAGCCGCCGGACTTCATTAAAATAGGCAAGCTTTGTTTGATCAGCGCTGTTGCGCCCTCCAGATCGAGCCAAATGGATGCCGGGAATCCGCCGTGCAGCACGAGCCGATCTCCATAAGCGCGCTTGATTTCAACAGCATCCATCCCTGCCTTGACCTCCAGCCCATGCAGGGCTTCAAACCCAATATCGAGGATGTCGGGCAGCAGCGGCATGATGTATCCGCAGGAGTGCAGGCGCACTCGTATCCCTTTCCTTTTTGCCCAGTCCACAGCTTTTTGATGGACGGGCCGTATGATTTCCCTGAATAGCGTTATTGAATAAAACTGCGTATTATTATAGCCCATGTCATCCCGGATGTTCAGCATATCAAAGGTATAGCCGGCATCCCACGCCATATCCAGCAGAGCGAGGTTGACGTCCAACGTATGATGAAGCATGTCGATGCACAGGTCGGGTTCCTCCACCATCGCGATTAAAAACTGTTCCATGCCCATCGCATAGGATGTAAGCTGATTAAAGCTGTACCAGGTGTCCCCGAGAATCCAATGCCCTTCTTTTCGCCATCTCCCATAATTTTTCTGCAAATCATCCCAGGGGACCCTGTCCCGCGTGGGCAGCATCCGCTCCTTAGCTTTTAGCCAAGTATCCATATCCCGGATCGTAAAATCCAGATATTCAGGAGTGGAATCATGATTTTTCAGCGTATGCTCCGTTCCGCCCCAGTTTGTAAAGCGGACGATCCGCTCGTCATCCTCCCGGATCACCCGCTCTGGGTATCGGGGAGAATTATCGACGATGATCCGCGATACCACATCTACGTCAAAGTATTCCTCAAAACTCATCCCTTTGGGAATTCCTTCCCTATACCAGCGCCGCATGGTGCCCGGCCAAGGGAAATCCCATATAACTACCCTGTCGGTTTCCATATGCTTAAAGGTCCTTAAGAATCTTTCGTGGGAGGTCATTTCCGCCATAACCGGTTCCCCTTTCCAATCTTGCAGGCGTGACCGCGTCATGATCGCGGCAGCATTTTGGGAACATACAACGCTTCATGCGTTTTTTACCCGCATTACGGTTTTTGATTGTACCATATCTGCTCACGGTTGAAAAGCTGTGGATGGTTCTTGTGAACCGGTCGTCCCTATGGTATGCTGTGAACAGGAATACCAACCGAGGATTGAACAGGTCGACATGAGGAATGATGAATGATGGACGGCAGAAAAGAGACGGTTCTAAAGGCGGTAGCTCGGAAGAATCCGGAAAGAATACCCTTGCTGTATGCGAAAAGCTTAGAAAAATCGGACATTATCAACATTCCGGTTGTAAATCATTTTGCCGGGAGTTCGGGCAACGTTTCCGAATGGGGCTTCACATGGGCCCATGTAGGGAACGAGTTGCTGATGGGACAGCCGGAACGCCCGGTGATCGAGGATTGGAAAGACATTCATGGTTTTACAGTCCCTGATCCGGGAGCAACCGAGCGTTTTGCTCATGTTCGGGCAGTCATGGAAAGATACGGACCCGACCGCTATTACAAAGCCAATTTCATTTTGAGCGGTTTTGCGGTGATTTCCATGCTACGAGGCTTCATTAATGTGTGCGAGGACTTTTATGATGAGCGCGGTAAGCTGCTGAAACTGACAGACCGGGTATTCGGCTTCGAGAAAGAGGTAATCCGGCAGGCGGCGAAGCACGGCTTCAACGCCATTGGTCTTGCCGACGACTGGGGTACCCAGACGTCACTTATGATCTCGCCGGATTTATGGAGGGAGATATTTAAGCCGAGGTATCAAGAAGAAATTGAGCTGGCGCACAGTTTAGGGCTGGCCGTCTATCTACATTCCTGCGGATACATATTCGATATCATTGAGGATTTGGTTGAGATCGGACTGGATATTCTGAACCCCGGCCAGCCGGATATCAACGGCATTGAGGCAATGGGCGCGCAATTTGGCGGGAGAATCTGCTTTTCATGTCCGCCCAGCTATCAGACGGCAGGCATCAGCGGTACGGAAGATGAAATCAGGGCGCAGATACGTTTATATCGGGAGCATCTTTACCGCAACGGCGGCTTGATCGGCATCATACCGGAGGACAGCGCCCCCTTGGGCATCTCGGAGCGGAGCTTCCAAGTCATGGAGGAATCCTTTGCTGAAATTACCGGATAGAGATCGGAAAAAATTTGTTGTATAGGTGGTTGACACCGGATTAAAAGTGGTCTATGATGTATGAAATTCACATCGTGTGAGGATTATTGGAGGATACCGGAAGCGTAACCGGTTACATTGGTTCTTTGCATAATTTCCCGTTCCCGCGCCGGACCGCGCATTTGTTTATACTTAACGGCGTAAGCGGTTACGCCGTAAGACGGCGTAAGGATCACTACCGCTATATGCCACAACGGATCCCCTTGCTGGATGAATCCGATTGCCCACTGGCAATGGAGAATAAAGAGGAATCACAAAGGAGGAACCAAAGGATGAAGAAACTGTTCGCATTTGCCCTGTCCCTGGCTCTGGTGCTGGTGTCCTTTACTGCATTGGCGGAGGATTTCAACCCCGCCGACTATCCCGTAGCCATCGCGCAGGGTGTCATGAACCACCCGGTGCACCGCATTGTACAGCTGGGCTTCCTGAAAGCCGCCCAGGAACTGGGCTACACCAACGCTCGTGTGATCGGCACCGAGGGTACCGACCCGGCAGAAGTGTATTCCGCTTGTGACGACTTCGCGGCTGAGGGCGGCAAAGGCCTGATGCTGTGGGCCGGTGACGATTCCGCCTTCCCCACCCTCAACAGAATGGCGGCTGAGGGCGTGGTGGTTGGTATTGCCCACTTCAAATTCGTGAAGGAAGACGGCAGCCTGCCTGATGGCTTGTCCTTCAACATGGCTTGCGACCCGGTGCTCTACGGCAAGCAGTCGGCTGAGATCATGGCGAAGACACTGGATGGCAAAGAAGGCTCCCTGGCCATCACCCTGAACACCAAGAACATCACGGAAAACGCAGCGGATGATTCCTTCCGGGCTGAGTGGGAGGCCCTGGGCGCCACCTATAACCTGGCCGGCATCAAGGTGCTGGATACGGAAATGGAAGGCGGCGTAATGGACGAAGCGACCGCCGTAAACCTGGCGATCATTCAGGCGAACCCCGATATCATCGGCGCTTTCGGCACCACCGGCAACAGCCCCATCACCTGGTCTGAGGCGGCTACCCGGGCCGGCAAGGCGGACGGTGAAATCGCAATCATCGGCATGGACGCCACAGAAGGCAATCTGGACGCCCTGGAGTCCGGCAAGGTCCTCGCACTGGTAGCTCAGCCCCTGTATCAAGAAGCCTACCAGATCATGGAATATCTGGACAAGGTGCTCCGCGGCGAAGAGGTTCCCCTGTGGACCGACCTTGAAGCGCCCATCGTAACCAAGGATGGCGAAGGTCCCAATGGCCTCCAGTTCCACCGCGACATCGCCGCTCAGGTGGAAACGTTCTTCAAATAAGGCTTTTGAACGCCGGGAGTAAGGGAAAAAGCACCATGCTCCCATGAAAACAAAGAGGGCTTGTTCCCCTTAGGAATAAGCCCTCTATCTAAATTCTGGGAATCCCCGGCCCAATGCCGCAGGGGGTGAGGTGACCACATGAGTTATGTACTGGAAGCCATCAATATTACAAAGCGCTTTCCCGGCGTGCTGGCCAACGATAATGTGAACCTGAACGTGGAAGCCGGCGAGATCTTGGGCTTAATCGGAGAAAACGGCGCAGGTAAGTCCACGCTGCTGAAAGTGCTGAACGGGATCTATCCCGCGGGCAGCTACACGGGTAAATTGATGCTCAACGGCGAAGAAATCAAGCCCATGAGCCCTGACGAAGCCATGAAGCTGGGTATCGGCTATGTGCCTCAGGAAATAAATGTGTTGAATTATTTCAGCGTGGCCGAAAATATTTATATGTTCGATCCCCGGATGAACGAGGGGAAAGAAAAGAAAAGCAAATCATTATTCGCGGATTTTTCCGCCATGTATAAACAGACGGAACACCTGCTGGAGGAAAACCACATCAGCCTTCATCCCAGGGCGGACGTGAGGAAGCTCTCCATCGGGCAGCAGCAGATGCTGATGATCGCTCGGGCTCTGGCCACCCATCCCCAGGTGTTGATATTGGACGAGCCTACCACTTCCCTGTCCAACGCCGATGTGGCGCAACTCTTTACCGTGGTGCGGGGGCTGAGGGACCGGGGCGTCAGTGTTATATTTGTAACACACAAACTATCCGAGATTCTGGAGTTAACCGATCGGGTAACTATCCTCAGGGACGGTCGAAACATCTCCACCCTGGAACGGTCGGCGTATGACACCAACCGAATCATCCACGACATGATTGGCAGGGACATTACCCAGATGTACCCCAGACGGGAATGCCAGGTCGGTGATGAGGTGCTGCGGGTAGAGCGGCTGACTGTGGCTCATCCATACATTGCCAATAAAAACCTCATCGAGGACGTCTCCTTCACCGTGCGGGCCGGCGAGGTTGTGGGCATGGCGGGGCTGGTGGGCGCGGGCCGCAGTGAAGTCTGCATGGCTATTTACGGGATACTGCCCGTTAAAAGTGGCGCGATTTATCTAAACGGTCAAAGATTAAATATCAAAAGTTCCCAGGCGGCGGTGAAGGCCGGCATCGGCATGATCAGTGAGGATCGTAAGAAATACGGTCTCAACTTCGTTTGGAACATCCAAAACAACATCGGTATTTCTAACCTCAGCGCCGCCAGCCTCGGTCCAGTTGTCAGCAAGAGAAAGCTTCGGCGGAGGGCCATCCAATTCTTTGAATCCCTGCGGATCAAGGCCCCTTCCGTGGATACCCGGGTCAGCACCCTCTCCGGCGGAAACCAGCAAAAGGTAGTTGTGGCCCGCTCCCTGAACACCCAGCCCCGCCTCATCATCCTGGACGAGCCCACCAAGGGCATAGACGTGGGCTCCAAAAACGAAATGTACGGCCTCATTAACGGAATGGCGACGGACGGGGTGGCCGTGCTGATG
>WRHG01000061.1 GCA_009783365.1 Clostridia bacterium
ATCCAGCTGCGGTCGTCATTTTCTACGCGCCTGCCGGCATAACCCTCCAGCGAACCGCCATTGACGGCTTCCGTGGCCTTCTCCAAATCGTAAATATCAACGCGGTTTGGATTGACGCCTACCTGCTCGGCCAGCAGGTATACGCCGTTGTAACAGTTGTTCAGATACAGGTTGACGGACTGGCTGTCCAGCGCATAGGGAATGCCCACCTGTTTGGCCAGAGCCATGCTGAAGCGGTTGCGCAGCAGGGAGATATCTATGTAATCCGCCAGCAGGTTATAGGTTTTGGCCTTGCCCATACCGCACAGGTCCGTCTTCTTTTCCAGGTGGAAATGATAAGCGCGTTTCCGGAATCTGACGTTGTAGGTGCTGTTTCCGCGGCCGCGCATCTCGCTGATGCCCACGTCGTTATGCAGCGCGCCGTCCGTGCCGTACAGTAAAAGCGATCCGGATTCCAGGTTTGCCTTGCTGCGGTCCAGCGCCATCATGTTACCGCTTTCCGTTTCAATAAAGACGGCCGGAATGCCCGCGCCCGTCATCACGTTCAGGCTGTACCGCGGATAGCCGTTGTCGTTGGTCAGGAGAATCCGGGAATCAGCCTCCGCCGAAGGCAGCGTGCTGCCGCTTGAAAACGGTTTGCCCTCCAGGTTGAGTGTTTTCGTTCCCGGATAGCAGAGCGTCAGTGGGACGCCGTTCCAGCCGGAAGGAAGGAAAAGAAATAATTCCTTGCCGGTTTCATATGCCAAGACACGGCTTTTTACGGCCTCCTCTTCCCGGCCTTCCGGCATTACGGGCTGTACATAGATATCTTTATGAAAAGAGCCGGCGCAAGCCAGCGCCGGAAGGCACAGCAACGACAGTACAACGGCGGCCAGCCAAAACAGCTTGCGGTAGAAAACCTTTTTCAACGGAATACACCTCATCGTCAGACGTTCTGTGATGCGCCACGCCGGATATCAGCGCTGCCGCACCGTGATTCCCCGTAAAGCCAGCGGCGCTTCATTCATACTCTCTTCGGCTCGCTATACTCGCCCACAACGGCCTGCCCAAGCCAGACCTGAGGATTCTCCTGCCCCAGGGCCCACATCAGCTTGCATACCGCCGCTTCCGTGGTCATGTCATACCCGCTGTGCACATGGGGCTGCAGCATGTTGCGCCCCACCTCGTACATACGCAAATCCGCCTTTTCGTGCAGGCACTGGCTTATCACCAGCACCTCCACGCCGCTTTCCTCCAGCTCTCCAAGGGCCTCAACCAAGTTCCGGCGGATGTAATGCAAGCCTCCAAGCCCAAAAGCCTCGATTACCAGCCCCCGATAACCCATGTCCTTCACAAAACGCAGCACCCCCGGCGATGTGCCCGGAATCAGCTTCAGCAAAAAAACGGAAGGATCCAGAGTAGCCCGAAGCCGGCGTTTTTCGTTTTCCGGCGGGGTGAACGGCTGCGGATGATCAAAGTGTACGCCGTCCACGTCAAAATGTCCCGCCAGAGGGCCGTTTATACTGGAGAATGCGTCCATGGTCGTGGTATGGGTCTTCACACAGCGCACGCCGGAAATCAGCTTGTAATCAAAGGAAACATAGACTCCGCCCACCCCTTGCATGGCTGCCGTAACCGCGTGAAGCAGGTTGCTCCGGGCATCGCTGAGGGGATGATCCAAAGGCAGCTGCGATCCCGTTAAGATCACCGGCTTGCCGATGCCCGCCAGCATAAAGCTTAGCGCGGAAGCCGTGTAGGCCATGGTGTCCGTGCCATGGGTAATCACAACCCCGTCGCTGCATTGCAGCGCGGCCTCGGCCGCCTTGGCCAGCGCGGACCACTCCTCCGGCTGTACGTTGCTGCTGTCCATCATAAACACGTCCCGGGCCACCACACGGCAGGGCAGATCCGGCTCCACGGCCCGGAGGATATCCTCCGCTCCAAGGGTGGGGATCAGGCCGTCCAACCCCCGGGTGCAGGCGATGGTGCCGCCCGTGGCAAGCAGCGCCAGGCAAGGGGCTGCGCTCCCGGCTCCCTCTCCTTCGGATAGGCTCATGCTTAACCTCCTTCAAGCCGGGACTCAATCCCCCGGTTCCCATTGTGGCCGCGCAAACAGTTCCAGGCTGCCCTGATTGCGGGTTTTCACCAGGTCGATCACCCTCTGGTTCCGGCTGCCGCAAAAGGGCAGATCCAGCGTACGCTTGGCCAACGTGAATTTCCCGTCCACCAGCACGTCGCCTTCATCCAGCAAAGCCTTTGCGTCCGGGCTTTCCCGGGCCAGCCTGAGAAGTTCCTCGTAAGTGTATCCGCTGTAAATCCACACGGAAAGTCCCCTGCGGTGCGCACGGCGCGCAAGCTCCCCGCAGGCGCCTGCTTGCTCAAAGGGTTCTCCGCCTGACAGGGTGATTCCGTCCAGCAGTGGATTGCTCGAAAATATGCTTTCCACTTTATCCAGCGTCCATAGGGCGCCTCCGGCCGGGTCATGGCTGCCGGGATTGTGACAGCCCTCGCAGCCGTGGTGACAGCCCTGGGTAAAAATAGCCGTCCGGTATCCAATGCCGTCCACGATGGAATCGGCCACCAGGCCGAAGAGCCGGATGGTCTGTGCCTCTTGCCCGCTCATGCTATTCATCTCCGCCTTTTTGGGGTACGATCATACCAGCCGGCAGCTTTCCGGCAGTCTTTAGGTTACGACCTTCTCCTCTTTCTTGGACGGTTTATGGGCGGCATCCACAAATCGTCCTGCTGAAGCCACTTATCCACCTCATGCTCAATGATATTGGCCGCGATGACCTTTCCGTTTTCGTTGCGCAGCCGCTCGCCCACCTCCCGGACCGCCACCCGGTAGCTTTTCACCGCTACCAGATTGTCCAGCGCCTTTGATAGTTTGGCAGCCGTCAGCTTTTCCCGGCGGATGGGCTTGGGGCCTAAACCCAGCATACGAACCCGCATGGCCCAGAAGGGTTGATCCCCGCCGAAAGGGATGATGAGGGTGGGCTTATGGGCCAAAATACCGGTCGCCGTGGTTCCGGCTCCGCCATGATGAACCACTGCGGCCACACGCTCAAACAGCCACTCATGGGGAACGTAATCCACTGAAAATACATCCTTCTGCATGGGAATGTTCGCGTCGCCCCAGCCCTTGGAAATAATAGCGCGAACACCGCTTTTTTGAACGGCTTCCAAAACGATCTCCAACGTCTCTCCCATGTCGCCGCTGGTCATGGAGCCAAAGCCTATATACACAGGCTTTTCACCAGCTTCTAAAAATGCCTGAAGCGCCGGATCCGGGGTATAATCAGACTCCTTACCGCCCAGCCAGAACCCGGTCATGTGGATGTTTTCACCCCAGGAGCGCGGGCGCGGCATCAGCAGCGGACTGATGGCGTACAGCACAGGGATCGTATGCCCGTTAAGCGTATACGCGGGTTTGCCGGACATCCTGCGGGGAGCCATACCATGCTCTTTCCGCCAACCGGCCAGGTACATCATTTCCATGGTGCTGATCAGCAGATATGCCAGCTGATAGGTCATCAGGTTCCAGCCTTTTCCAGCCCGTTGCCCCGGAGCGGAGGAAATGGGCGTGGCGCTGGTGGGGTCCATGGGAAAATAATGGGTTTGGATAAAGGGCACCCTGCGTACCTCCGCCATGGAATGGATGATCATGCCCAAGTAGGTGGAAATAATCGCGTCGCAGTCTGCACAGGCCGCCTCCAGGTCCACCAAAAAAGGCTCAATCATTGAATAAAGGCTTTGCTTCACCTGTTTTAAATAGCCGATGCCGCTGGTGCCTGGCTTCATCAGCTTGCTCATAAAGTCCCTCACATTGCCTGTCAGCGGGAAAAACCGCATGCCTTCCCCTTCGATAAGCCCCCGAAAATCCTCAAACGCGCAAATACCTACGTCGTGACCGCGCCGGGTCAGCTCCTTACCAAGAAATACATACGGCCTGACATCGCCGGTAGAGCCAATGCAGACCATCGTAAACCGCATAAACGCCCTCCTTTCGGTGTTTGCGAAAGCAAGCGTATTTCCCCTCTCAGTATAGCGTACCGGTTTTTGATTTGCAACCACGGGGACACCGGGTTCCCCTTTGCGATTTCGTTGCCCAAACAGGCCGGATATGGTATACTCAGCATGAAAGAAAGAAAAAAGAAAGGGCGATGAGGGATGTTTGGAGCAAGCGCGTCGAAAGCCTTACGCGTCCTGGGGGCGTCCTTCTTGCTCATGGGGCTGGCGGGCGGCGTTGCCCTGGCTGGAAAAGACCCCGCCGCTTTCGACGCCGCCAGATCGGTGCTGAAAACCCCGGCTCAGCAGGGGATAACCGCTCTGGAATATGGGCTGCACCCGGGAGAAAGCGCCTATGTGCCGGAAGTTGCCCCGGAGATTACTCCCTTTGATGAGCCGGAGGCCGTGGTATATCCTCCTGTGCAAGGGAACTTCGAAAGTTCGGACGATACCATCCTCACGGTGAATGACCGGGGTTTGATGACGGCAAAAGCTCCCGGCGTAGTCAGGGTCACCTACCAAAAGCCAGAGGCTGAAGCGCATTATCGTGTGACCGTATCGGATGAAATACCCACAGAGCGGGCGAAAGCCATGGCCTATGTGGCAAGGCGCGAGTTTTTGGAGACGAGGCAAGCCCGGCTGCCCAAGTATAACAAATACGCAAAATGGTATTATGGAAAGAAAAAAGAGGTAGGCTGGTGCGCCGTGTTTGCTATTTGGTGCGCCAACGCCTCGGGCAGCGATCCATTGAAGGAAAAAGATTCTGCAAATGTGCCGGAGGACGCCACACTGTACCTGAAGGAAGGCCAGGTAGGCAATCAGTATGACGGGTTTGCGGCCCTTGGGCGCTTCGGGGCCATACCGCGGACCGGGTATATGGTTATCTACGCGGATATGCGAAACGGCTACAGGGTCACCCACATAGGCATCGTGGTCGACGCCGTTCCCCTGGAAGGCGGGATGTACCGGGTTACCACGGTGGAAGGCAACATGTCCAACAGTGTAAAGAGCTACGTGTACCTGTACGACAGCGGCAAGGACAACCACCTGGTGGGTGTGGAAAAAGGCTTGAAGCTGCAGCGGAATATGAGCAAGGTACCGGAGGACGACAGGGAGGATCCTCTGCCGCAATACGAACCGCACACGGATCATTGGACCGTGTTTGGATTTTGTGAAACTTGGATTTAGCATGAGGAGGAGAGTTATGAAATCGTTGAAGGGAACCAGGACAGAGGCCAATTTGCGGGAGGCGTTCGCGGGAGAAAGCCAAGCGCGTAACAAGTATACCTACTACGCCGGCAAAGCGCTGAAAGACGGCTACGTGCAGATCGCCGGGCTGTTTACCGAAACCGCCGACAATGAGAAGGAACATGCGAAGCTTTGGTTCAAACTGCTTCATGACGGAAGCGTGCCTTCTACCGGCATAAACCTGGGGGACGCGGCCGCCGGTGAAAATTCCGAGTGGACCGGCATGTACCCCCGCATGGCGCGGGAGGCCCGGGAGGAAGGCTTTGACGCCATTGCCTCCCAATTTGAGGACGTGGCGCAGATCGAGAAAGCCCATGAAGAGCGCTACCTTAAGTTGCTTGCGAACATCGAGGACGGCTACGTATTCAGCCGGGAGGGCGACCAACTCTGGCACTGCGGTAACTGCGGCCATATTTCCATCGGCCCCAGGGCGCCGGAGTTATGCCCCGTCTGCAAACATCCCCGGGCCTATTTCCAATTGAAGGCTGAGAATTATTGAGGCCGGGCGCGGCGGAGGAACAAGGGGGGAGGATACGCGGCGGGGTTGAGCCCCGCCGCGTATCCTCCCCCGTGCAAGGTCAGGGGGATAAAAATGCGGGTAGCGCATATCAACGTAACAGCCACGCTCAGCACGGGAGGCATCGCGGCGGACATCAGCAGGGTGCTGATGGAACGGGGGCACAAAGCCCTGGTGGCCTTCGCGAGAGGGTATTACCCGGTGGGCGTACCCTGGCTCCGCATCGGCAATCAAGCGGAGCAGGCCTGGCACCTGCTGTGGGCGCGCGCAGCGGACCGGGCCGGTTTTGCCGGGCGCCTGGGCACCCAAAAACTTGTACGAAAACTGAGCGCCTACCAGCCGGATATCGTTCACTTACACAACCTGCATGGCTACTACCTGCATCTGCCTACTCTTTTTCGCTGGCTGGAGAAAACCGGTGTGCCGGTGGTGTGGACCCTGCATGATTGTTGGGCATATACAGGCCATTGCGCCTATTACACCATGGCTCCCGGGGATGCGTCCAGAGCGGAAGGCCGCACCCACCGCCGCGCCACCACCCGCGGCTGTGACCGGTATAAACGGGGCTGCGGGCACTGCCCGCAGAAACGGGCCTATCCGCGAAGCATCGGGCTCGATCAGAGCGCCCGCAACTGGCGTGAAAAGCGATCGCTGGAAAACAAGCTCCGACGTCTCTGGCTGGCAGTCCCTTCCCACTGGCTGGCTGAAGAGGTACGAAAGTCGTTTTTGCGGGACTACCCCGTATATGTACTTCCAAACGGAATCGATATGACGGTCTTCCGCCCCTGCGAGGACCTGGACTTTCTGAGGGATGTGGCGAAAAAGCACCGTCTGGATGAGCAGGACGGCAGACATATGCTGCTGAGCGTAGCCAGCGTATGGGACGCCCGCAAAGGACTTGAGGACTTTTACGAGCTGTCGAGGCTGCTTGGAGACGAGTATTGCATCCTGCTGGTGGGCCTTACAAGCCGGCAGCGGGATCAGCTGCCCAAAAACATCGTCGGTGTGGGCCGCACGGAGAACCTCCGGGAATTGTGCGCCCTGTACACGGCTGCCGATTTATACATCAGCCTCAGCCATGAGGAAACCATGGGCATGACCTTATTGGAGGCCATGGCTTGCGGTACCCAGGTCCTTTGCTACGATGCAACAGCCCTGCCCGAAAGCGTCACGGATCAAGTGGGAGCCGTGGCGCCTGTAGGGAATATCGCCGTGGTGGCGGAAACGGTGAAAAGACTATGCGACGCGCCAAAAGACGCGGCCGCCTGCCGGAGGCACGCGGAAACCTACGATAAAGACAAGCGGTACCTTGCGTATGTACGGCTTTATGAGGAGCTTTTAAGGGCCGCCGGCTGAACGTGCCATGGCTACGAGCGCCTGAGGCCCGATCATTGATGAAAAGGACGATGCCTGATACATGGTATCAATACCCTCTGCAAACCTGCTTCTGCATATCTGCTGCGCCCCCTGCTCCATAGCCTGCGCGGAGGCTCTTGGCCGGGAGGGCGAAGGTTTTTCCCTTACCGGATTCTGGGATAACCCAAACATCCATCCCTTTACCGAGTACCTCAGCCGCCGGGATGCGCTGACCGCCTTCGCCGGGCAGATTGGCCTGCCCCTGGTTCTGCATGGGAATTATGGACTGCGGCCTTTTCTCAAGGCCGTAGCCGGCGACCCGGGCAGCCGATGCAGCTACTGCTATGCCCGCCGCATGGGTTCCGCCGCCCGGTACGCCGCGCTAAACGGCTTTCCGGCATTCAGCACAACGCTGCTCATCAGCCCCTACCAAGACCACGAACGGCTTCGGGAAGCCGGTGAGTCCGCCGCCCGGGAGGCGGGGGTCTCCTTCCTTTACCGGGATTTCCGCTCCCTATTCCGGCAGGGCCAGGCCCAAGCCCGGAAACTGGGTCTTTACATGCAAAAATACTGCGGCTGCGTGTTCAGCGAGGAAGAGCGCTTCAACAGGGTTTTGCCATAATAAAAACACGGCGGGAGCTTAACCCCTGCTCACGTCTTTAGTTTTACTCGTCAAATAGGCCACGTAATACTTGGCGTCAAAGGGCTCGCCGCAGACTCTCTCCAGCAGCGGGCCCGGTTTATAAAGTTTGCCGTGTTGATGAATCCTCTCCCGCAGCCACAGGGTGATGGGAGCCATCTCTCCCCTCTCCGCCAGCGCCTCCACAGGCAGGTCCCGCTCCATGGCGTTGAAAATCTGGGCGGCGTACGCGCTTCCCAAGGCATAGGTGGGAAAGTACCCGATGGAGCCGCCAGCCCAGTGGGTGTCCTGCAAAACCCCCTCTCTGTCATTGGGAACCCTCACGCCCAGATACTCCCAATACAGGCTGTTCCAGGCCTCCGGCAGATCCGCCGCAGCCAGGTCGCCCTCCGCCAGCTTCTTCTCCAGCTCATAACGTACCATCACATGGAGTGGGTAGGTGAGCTCGTCCGCATCCACACGGATCAACGAAGGTTTCGCCCTGTTCACCGCCCGGTAAAATTGACGGGGAGTCACACCTTTCAGCTGCTCCGGAAAGAACCGCCGCAAGACCGGCGTCAGGAATTCCGCAAAGGCCGCGCTCCGGCCGATGATGTTCTCGTAGAACCGGCTCTGGCTTTCATGAAAGCCCATGCTGGCCCCCTCCGACAGGCAGGTGTAGTCATATTCCTCCGCCACCCCATGATCGTATAGGGCATGGCCGCTTTCGTGGATCACGCTGTACAGGGAGGAGGCCGGCGCGTCCTCGTAATAATGGGTGGTGATGCGAACATCGGTCCGATGCATGCTTGATGTGAAGGGATGTTCCGTGGCGGCCAGCGCGAAACACCCGGGGTCCAGCCCCAGTACGTTCATCAGCTCCCGCGCCAGCTCCTCTTGGGCGGCTTTGGGGAAGCTGCCCCGCAGGAAGCCGTCCTCCACGGACAGATCCTTCACCTGAGCCAGCAGTGGTACAATATCCATGCGCAGGGCCTCAAAAAACCGATCCAGCGTCCCTTGATCCATGCCCTTTTCATAATCATCCAGCATCAAGTCGTACAGGGGCTTGTAACCGTCCTTGTACCGGGCGAAACGCCTGGTATAATCCACTACTTTTTCCAAATAGGGCAGGAACAGGGGAAAATCGTCCCTCTTCTTGGCGTCTTCCCACACAGCCAGGGACTCGTTAACCAGTTCCATATAAGCCACGTACTCCTCGATGGGAATGCGGGTCATCTGCTCCAGTTCTTCGGTGAGCAGCTCCACCTGCCGGGCCTGGCTTTGGGTCAGCTCCGGCTCCCGGCTTTTCAACTCGCCCAACAAATCCCGGGTACCCTGATTCACAAAGAGCTGGTATTCCTTTTCGCTGAGTACGCCCATTGTAGCGCTCCGGGCCCGGGCCGAAGCCTTGGGCGCGACGGTGGCCCCGTCAAAGTGAAGAATTCCTTGGGCATGGGCATAGGCGCGCCTTGTTTTTTGCAGTTTTTGAAGTGCCTCCAGAGCCGCCGGCAGTTCCATACGCTTCGCCACCTTTTATTGCTTTATCATGCTTCCCGAGGCTTCGTACAAAAACAGCGTGCAAGCCGGATGCTCTGTGAGAAGCGTCGCGGGGATTTGGCTGCTGAGGGGAGAAGTCAGCATGTTATAAACGGCTAGAGCCTTAACTCTATGCGGCACCACGGAAAGAATGATCCGGGCCGCCATGATCTGCCGCGGGGACATGGTGATGGCTTTTTGGGGGACCTCCTCTATGGAGGGAAACCACCCCTCCCGCACTTGCTGCTGTTTGCATGTTTC
>WRHG01000062.1 GCA_009783365.1 Clostridia bacterium
CGGTGGCGGCAAGCAGGACCATATCCATGGGGGAGCCGAAGGGTCTGCTGGGAAGCAGGTATACCGCCAACGTAATCATCTGTAGGGTGGTTTTGATCTTGCCCAGCAGCCCCGCTGCAATCACCTTTCCCTGCTCCATGGCCACCAGCCTGAGTCCATCCACTGCCAGCTCCCGAAAAAGCACGACGCAGCATACCCAGGCGGGAAAACGATCCATCCCCCGGTCCATCCCCGTCAGTGCGATCATCACGGAGAGCACCAGCAGCTTGTCCGCCACCGGATCCAGGAATTTTCCAAAGTTTGTGACCCTGTTGCTCCGCCGGGCCAGGTACCCGTCCAGCCAGTCCGTGGCGGATGCAAGGATGAACACACTCAAGGCCAAGACCTGGCAAAACGGCGTATGTATGGCCAGACAAATCAAACAAACCGGGATGAGCAGCACACGCAGCAAGGTAAGGCTGTTGGGTAAGTTCATAAATTTCATAGCATCACTCCTAGGAGGTCATAAGGCTCTGCGCCGGTAATTCGAACGGTAATAAACTCGCCTATAGCCGCTTCACTCGCGCCGCTTATCCGTACCAGGCCGTCGATCTCCGGCGCCTCCCCTTCCGTGCGGCCGATAGCCATGCCGCTGTCCATCAACTCCTCCACCAGCACCTTTTCAACCCGGCCTATGCGCAGACGGTTCCGTTCCAGCGAAATAACCTGTTGAGCCTGCATGAGCGCATCCAATCGCTGATAACGAATCTCTTCGGGTATCTGGGCATCCATTTCAGCAGCGGCGGTACTCTCCTCCCGGGAGTAGGCGAAAACCCCAAGCCGGTCAAAGCGCATGCCCAACACAAAATCCATCAGGGTTTCAAACTGAGCTTCCGTTTCACCGGGAAAGCCTGTGATGAACGTAGTCCGCAGGGTAAACCCCATCACCCGCGCCTGTCGCAGAAGCTGGCCCACGGCATCGATATCTCCCCGTCGGTTCATGCGCCGCAGCACCTCCGGGTCCGCGTGCTGTAAAGGCAAATCGAGATACTTACAGACATTGGATTTCGCAGCCATAACGTCCAGCAGCCGTTCATCCACCTCATCCGGATAGCAGTAGAGCACCCGTAACCATTCCACGCCTGGGATGTCCGACGCTTGGGCAACGAGGTCCGGCAACAGGGACTTGCCGCATACATCCATGCCGAAGCGGGAGGTGTCCTGGGCCACTAAAATATGCTCCTTTACGCCTTGGGCGGCCAGCGAACGGATCTCATTCAAAACACTGTTCAAACTCCGAGACCTGAATTTCCCTCGGATCAGCGGAATCGCACAGTAGGCGCAACCATTGTCGCAGCCATCCGCGATACGGATGTAGGCCATGTGAGGCGCCGTGGTTAACATGCGGGAACCTGAAAGCACCTCCGAATTACGCTTGCAATAAGAGGCCCGCTTTCCATCCAGAGCCTCCTTGACAGCCCTGGGAAGCTCAGAATACTGACCCACGCCCATCAGTAGATCCACCTCAGGCAAGTCCCTTATGAGGACATGCTCATACCGCTGGGTGAGGCATCCGGTAGCCACCAGCAGTTTTAGCTTGCCGTCCTTCTTGTATTTCGCCAAGGACAGGAGGGTGTCGATGGACTCTTGCTTGGCCGGCTCAATGAATCCGCAGGTGTTCACGATCAGGATGTCCGCGGCTCCCTCGTCAGCCACGATTTCATATCCCGCTTCCTGCAAAATGCTCAGCATCAGCTCGGTATCCACCCGGTTTTTACTGCAACCTAAGGATACCACGCCAACCGTCATCATCCGCCGCTTCTCCTCAATGCGTATCTATCCCTTCATGGGAAGCCGTAACCGCAAGCAACCCTACGGCGTATTTTATCACATTCTTCGTTGGTTTGAAAGAGCATTCTCCAATGCCTCACAAATGATCCGTAATTGGATAACACAGCAAATGATCGGGGTTTACCCGCCACTTGCGCAGAGCAAGGGTAAAATCCTCCGGTGGCAACACGGTAAAGCGCATCTTTTCCCCTGAGGCGGGGTGCGCAAAGGCGATGGCATAGGCATGAAGCATCAAGCGCGGGGCTTGCAGCCCGCTCTTTGTACCATAAATGGGATCTCCCAGCAAAGGATGATGGATATAGCGCATGTGCACCCTTATTTGATGGGTTCTGCCCGTATGGATTTTGACATCCAGCAAAGCGCAGCTTTTCATATTTTCCAGCAAAGCCCATTCTGTCAGGGCTTCGCGGCCCTCCGGCTCCACAGCCATCTTTTTTCTATCACGGCAACTGCGAGCAATGGGCGCTGCTATCACGCCCGTTTCCTCCTTCATAAATCCATCCACCACAGCTAAATAGCGCTTATCCATTAGCCTGTCTTTCAACTGCCGGCTTAAGGCCAAGTGAGCCGCGTCGTTTTTGGCCACCAGCAACAGGCCGCTGGTATCCTTGTCAAGCCGGTGTACGATACCGGGCCGTCTCGTTCCGCCGATACCGCTAAGATCATCCAGCGCAAATAAAAGAGCGTTCACCAGCGTGCCGCTCTCATGCCCCGCTGCCGGGTGCACCACCATGCCGCTGGGTTTTACTACCACCGCCAGATCCCGATCCTGATAGAGAATCCGGACGGGTATATCTTCCTTTGCCAAAGAAGGTTCCGCAAGATCTGGCGGTTCCATCGCCAACTTCGCTCCAACCAATACCGGAAGGCTGCCCTTTCCGGCGGGGACGCCGTCCACAAAAACACGTCCCTCCGCCACAGCCCGGGCCACCCGGGCGCGGCTGCATTCAAAAGCCTCGCTTGCCACAACATCGATCCGCCCTTCACGAAGCGCTTTTCCGATCATCCTTCCCATGCCTATCACTCCAATCCTGGGGGCGGAAAAGCAAGCTGACCGCCAGCATTGCCACTCCCCCGCAGATCGCGATGTCCGCCAAATTACAAACAAACCACGGCAGCCATGGAAAAAAAATCATGTCCACAACATGTCCGAATAAAAGCCGGTCCGCAAAGTTACCTGCAAAGCCCCCCAACATCAGCGCTGTGGCGATCCTTTTATACCTTGTTGCCTTGTACCGACGGCCTACCAGCAGCCAAACCATCACTGCCGCCAGTGGAAGAATCAAACTCGGCAGCCATTGACCGGACAAAAATCCCAGCGCCATACCTCTGTTGACGGTATAGCGAAATTCCAATAAGCAGGGCAAAATGACCATGGAGCCCGCCCGGACCAGCAGACTGCCTGCCCATATTTTAGCGGCCCGGTCCAATGTTACCACCATCGCCAAGATACAGCAAAAGGCGAGCATAAATCCCTCCTATATTGGACTTTGACGGATGGATAAGTAAGTGGAACGCGGAGGGAAGCTCACTTCCCTCCGCGTTCCCTTTGCTTCAAGCCTAGTTTAAATGATCTCGATAACGCACATCTCAGCGGCGTCGCCCCGACGGGGTCCCAGCTTATAAATACGGGTATAGCCGCCAGCGCATTGCTTCTCCTCATTTCGCTTTTTAAATTTAGGGCCGACCTCTCGAAAGAGCTTTTCCACCACAGGATATTTTACATCCTTGGTACGCTCCTTATAATCCTCCTTGTCCTCATCCTTCCGCTGCACATCCTTGAGTTCATAAAGATAGGACATGATCATACGTCGGGCGTGCAATTTGCTGGGAGCGTCGTTCTCTACCTCCAGCGTCATCAACTGACCCTTTTCGTTATGCGTCTGCTTTGTGACGGAAACCGTGTGATCGCATTCGTTGATAGCCATGGTGATCAACCGTTCCGCCGCGCGCCGCACTTCCTTGGCGCGAGCCAGCGTTGTCTCAATACGGCCATACCAGATTAAATTGGTCACCTGATTGCGCAACAGCGCTTTGCGCTGATCCGCGGGACGGCCCAATTTACGTTGTGCCATTGGGATCTTCCTCCTTTGACGGTATAGGTAATTACTCGTCGCTGGGGCGCAAGGCGAGGTTCAGGGCTTCCAGCTTCTGCTCCACTTCCTCCAAACTCTTGCGGCCAAGGTTGCGAACCTTCATCATATCTTCCTGATTTCGCTGCACCAGCTCAGACACCGTGTTGATGCCCGCGCGCTTCAGGCAATTATAAGCGCGTACGCTTAAGTCCAGCTCCTCAATGGTCATCTCCAATACCTTTTCCTTCTTGTCATCATCCTGATCTGTGAAGGAGATGGGCATGACCTGATCGGTCAGGCTTACAAAAAGGCTGAGATGCTCGGTTAAAATCTTCGCGGAAAGGCTGACCGCTTCGTCCGGCTGAACGCTGCCATTGGTCCACACCTCCAGCGTCAGCTTGTCATAGTCCGTGATTTGCCCTACGCGGGTATCTTCCACAGTGTAGTTTGCCTTGCGGATGGGCGTAAATATGGAGTCCATGGGAATGAAGCCGACCGGCATGTTGATGGACTTATTCCTGTCCGCGCTCACATAACCGCGGCCCTTATCCATCGTTAACGTCATTTGCAGGTGCGCGTCCTCGTTCAATGTGGCGATATGAAGATCCGGGTCGATGATTTCCAACTCGTCATCCACGGTGATGTCCCTGGCCGTTACCTCCGCGGGCCCCTTCACATTCAGATGCACGGTCTTTGGCTGATCGGAATACAACTTGGCGGAGAGGTCCTTAAGATTCAATATCATCTCCGTCACATCTTCCGTTACGCCGGTCACGGTGGAAAACTCATGCTGGATGCCGTCAATGAAAATCCCGGTGACCGCCACGCCCGGCAAGGAACTAAGCAACACGCGGCGCAATGCATTCCCAAGCGTATTTCCAAACCCACGCTCCAGCGGCTCGATTACGAACTTGCCATACCGGTTATCCTGACTCATATCTACACATTCGATCCGCGCTTTTTCAATTTCGATCATTTCATAACCCTCCTATTTCTCCAGTATTCGAGGGAGAAGCGCAGCATCGTTAACGAGAATAGAACTCAACAATCATATTTTCCTGCAGGGTCAAATCAACATCGTCACGGGCGGGCAGGGTATTCACGGTGGCCGTAAGGTTAGGCGCATCCGTGGTAATCCATTTGGGGACCATCCGGCTGGCGCCTTCCTTCACCACTTTAAAATGCTCCATATCCTTACGGGTGCTGCGCACGCCGATCACATCGCCGGCTTTGCAGCTGTAGGACGGAATATCCACCTTCTTGCCATTGACAGTGATGAGGCCGTGACATACAAACTGACGAGCCTGCGGCCGGCTGGAGCCCAAACCGGAACGATACACCACGTTGTCCAGCCGCAATTCCAGCAGCTGCAGCAGATTTTCGCCGGTGATGCCCTTCATGCTTGTGGCACGGACAAAGGTGCGTTTAAACTGGCCTTCCATCAAACCATATGCGCGGCGGGTCTTTTGTTTTTCCCGAAGTTGGATGCCGTACTCGCTGGCCTTGCGCTGGCGGGCTTGGCCGTGCTGGCCTGGCGGGGTGGGACGGCGGGTGGCCGCGCATTTGGATGAAAAACATTTTTCACCTTTTAAAAAGAGCTTGGTGCCCTCGCGGCGGCACAGGCGGCATACGGAATCGGTATATCTTGCCATAGGGGTTGTACCTCCTCGATTTCCTTACACTCTTCTACGCTTGGGCGGACGGCATCCGTTATGCGGAATGGGTGTAACGTCTTTGATCATGTTCACTTCCAGGCCGGCGGCTTGCAGGCTGCGAATAGCGGCCTCCCGCCCGGAACCCGGACCCTTGACGAAGACCTCCACGGATTTCAGCCCGAATTCCATGGCAGCCTTGGCAGCGGTTTCAGCCGCCATCTGCGCGGCGAAGGGCGTCGATTTTTTACTGCCCCGAAAGCCCAGCCCGCCGGCACTAGCCCAGGAAAGTGCGTTACCCCCGGTATCCGTCAGGGTGACGATTGTGTTGTTAAAGGAAGAACGGATATGCGCCGCGCCGCGCTCCACGAGTTTTTTCTCACGGCGTTTGCGCGAAACCTTCTTTAGCTTTTGCTTGGGTGCCATGTTCTCAATCCTCCATGTTTTACATCGCCCATTTGCAGATTAGGCGGAAAGGATTACCTGGTGGCCTTTTTCTTGCCCGCAATGGTGCGCTTGGGTCCCTTTCTGGTGCGCGCGTTGGTCTTCGTATTCTGTCCGCGCACGGGCAGGCCGCGGCGGTGACGTACACCCCGGTAGCAGCCGATCTCTACCAAACGCTTGATATTCATTGATACTTCGCGGCGCAGATCACCCTCCACCTTTACATGACGCTCAATGTACTCGCGAAGCTTGCCGATTTGTTGTTCCGATAGGTCCTTCACACGGGTGTCGGGATCAAGGTCAATCTCTCGCAGGATCTTTTGAGAGGTCGACAGTCCAATGCCAAAAATGTACGTAAGCCCTACTTCCACACGTTTTTCCCTGGGCAGGTCTACGCCCGCAATACGTGCCATGAGTCAATCCTCCTCCTGAATTTGTTTGCCGAATGCCCTCTAGGGCGTAGGGTCTCTTGACCTTGGCGGTCAACCGCACCAAAGCAAAATGCCGCCCAAGACCCCGCGCGGCAGTTGGAGAATTGCCGCGCTTTGTCAAAGATAAGCTGCACAATCCATGGTCATACGCAGTTTCCCGCGCATGCAGCCGCCCACGGCTCTGTGTGGCCTAACTTTTGAAGTATAGCATACTTTCACGGTAGGTACAACATTTTTTTACCTGCGATGTAGCGTTACAAAAGAATTTTTCGAAAATTGGGGTTCGGTTTTTTAACGAACACAATATCATGTATTCAGCAAAAGACCACAACGGGAAACGAAAGAGGGACTCCATCCCCCCTTCGCTCGTCATCCCTGTTTCTGTTTATGTTTTGGATTCTCGCAGATGACCATCACCCGTCCTTTGCGGCGAATGATCTTGCATTTCTCACAAATCTGCTTTACAGACGGTCGAACTTTCATGATGGGTTATCCTCCTTCTTACCTCAGCGCGATATGGGGAACTCGATTGCCTTATCCCTTACTACGCCACGTGATGCGTCCTCGTGTTAAATCATACGGCGACATTTCAATGGTAACCCTGTCGCCGGGATAAATGCGAATGAAATTCATGCGCATTTTCCCCGAAATATGTGCCATGATCCGGTGACCGCCGGGAAGCTCCACTTGAAACATCGCGTTGGGAAGCGCCTCGACAACCTTGCCTTCCATTTCAATGACATCACTTTTGGACAAGCGCGCATTCCTCCTCCTTCTGATGGCCCCGGGCTTCGCCGGTTACTTGCGCCGGGCTTGATTCTTGCGCCATGAAAGCGCTGATCGCCGTACGGAGATCGCTGTTTTGCAACGGCATACCCTGCCGGTGTTCCTGGACGACCAGGCGCTGAATGACCGTTTCGGCCTGATAAGGCATCCATTTTAGGTGCTTGCACTGCTTTTTTTTAGGCTTTTCCAAGAGGCGGGTTCGGCCGTCGGCGATCAGCACATACCCTTCATCCAAGACGCCCACCACCACGAACCACCGCCCTTTGTCATGCCCTTGTCTCGAAAGGGCCGCACGCCCGATTTCAAACAGCTTCACCTTCACGATGTTCCCTCCGTCAGGACAAATCCTGGAAAGGTCAGCAGCTCGGGCAATCCTTCCTCGTTGACCGCGACGGTGTGCTCGTAATGTGAACATGGGCTGCTATCCAAAGTTACGAAGGTCCACCCGTTCTCCTGCTCACGCACCCGGTAATCCCCCATGGCGATCATGGGCTCAATGGCCAGCGTCATCCCCGCCCGCAACTTCACGCCGTGCTCTCGCCTGCCGAAGTTGGGTACGCTTGGTTCTTCATGCATATTGCGACCAATGCCGTGACCTGTTAAAGCCCGCACCACACCGTAACCGAAGCTTTCCGCATGTGTCTGCACAGCGTGGCTGATATCCCCGACATGCCTGCCCGCCTTTGCCTGGCGAGCGCCTTTCAAAAAGCATTCCTCCGTTACGCGGATGAGCTTTTGATCTTCCGGGGAGATCGCGCCCACACCTTGCGTAAACGCGCTGTCCGCCTGCCATCCGTCCAACACCAAGCCGCAATCCACGGAAAGGATATCCCCCTCCCGCAGAACAACGTCATCCGACGGGATGCCGTGAACCACCTGATCGTTGATAGAGGTGCAGAGAGTGGCGGGGTACCCCTGATAATCCAAAAAAGAGGGGATGGCCCGGTGTTTACGGATCATCTCTTCGGCATATACATCCAGAGCGGCGGTACTTACGCCGGGTTTAATCGCTTCCTTCACACGGCAAAGCACCTCAAAGAGCAGGGCGCCAGCCTTTCGCATGTACTGCAGCTGCTGCGGGTTTTTTAAATAAATCATCCCAGCCCCTTAAAAATCCTGAGGATTTCCCGGTTGATGTCCTCCGGGCTCTGACACCCGTCTACGTTATGCAAAAGCCTTTCCTTTTCATAATATTCAATCAGCGGCGCCGTCTTTTCCCGATAAACCACCAGGCGGTTTTGCACCGTTTCCGGCTGATCGTCCTCCCGCTGTATCAGAACCGCTTGATCTTCCTTGCAAATTTCCTCCTTTTGAAGAAAATCCACATGGTAGGACGCGCCGCAGACGGGGCATATCCTCCTTCCGGAAAGCCGCTGAACAAGCGTCGCATCGTCCACCGAAAGGTTGATGACCGCTTGAACATGAGCGATGAGGCCCAGCGCTTCCGCCTGCTCCACCGTACGGGGAAAACCATCCAGCATATAGCCTTTTGCGCAATCGGGCCGGCTGAGGCGTTCGCTCACAATGTCGATCACCACGCTGTCGGGCACCAGCTGGCCTGCGTCCATAAAACCTTTGGCTATCCGGCCGATTTCCGTCTCGGCCGAAATAGCCATCCTGAGCATGTCACCTGTGGAAACCTGGGGGATGCCCAGTTTTGCGCATAGCATCTGAGCCTGGGTACCCTTACCCGCTCCCGGAGGGCCAAGAAGGATGATGTTCATGCGCTCACCTTCCCCATACCGTCAGGAAATTTTATCATAGTTCCGGCTCACCAGCAGGTCGTCCAACTGCCGCTTGGTCTCCAGCACAACGCTGACTGCGATTAGCAGGCTGCTGGCCGCAAAGGGAATTTGTGTTTGCAGCCCTACGGTAAACAGGGTGGGCGCCGTGGCAAGCACTGCCAGGAAGAGCGCCGCAAACAGCGTCAGCCGTCCGTTGATGCGCTTCAGGTATTCCACAGTAGGCTTGCCCGGCCGCACGGAGGGGACCGCGCCGCCCTGCTGCTGGATGTTCTTAGCCATGTCCTCTGGATTAAAGGAAATGGACGTGTAAAAATAGGTGAACGCCAGGATGAGCAACGCCGTAATAAATAGGTACAGGGGGGACGCACTGTTCATATTCGCTTGCCACCATTGACCCAGAGCGCCGTTTGTACCGCTCACCAGTTGGATGATGGTGCCCGGAAAGGCCATGAAGGAATACGCGAAGATGAGGGGCAGTACGCCTACGCTAACCACTTT
>WRHG01000063.1 GCA_009783365.1 Clostridia bacterium
GCCTTCACATGGCTAGCCTTGCGTATCGATTCGTACAAAGCTTTTGCTTCCTCCATGGTCCGTAAGCCGACGCGCCCCATTCCGGTATCAAGCTTTACATGCACAGAGGCGATTTTGCCCACTTTTTTTGCGATTTGGTTGAGCACAGCCACTGTTGCCGGATCAAAAACCGTTTGGATCAAATCGTATTGAACCGCTGCGTCCATAGCTCGCTCCATGGCTGCGCCCATCACCAAAATATCTGCATCGATTCCCCCCTGCCTGAGCTCAATGCCCTCTTCCGTAAGAGCCACTCCCAAAAAAGTAGCTCCCTCGGAGAGGACGGCTTTCGCCACTTCCAACATGCCATGCCCATAGGCATCCGCCTTAACTACCGGCATCACACGAATGCCCGCAGGCAAATAGTCCGCCAAGATGCGATAATTGTGGCGAATGGCGTCCAAGTCAACCACAGTACGATTCTGCCGCAGCATCAATACACATTCCTTCCCCATGAATCATTGGGTTTACAGCATACGAACCTCATCTTGGCCTAAAAGCCTAACGCCAGCGCCACTCAAAATTTTTTCCGCCTCCGGCAGCTTATCTACCCGAAAGATGATCAACGCATGGTCCCCCATGTTGCGGAGAAAGCTGTACAGATATTCCACCGTGATATTCCGCTCCGAAAGCATACCTAAAACGTGCGCCAAACCACCCGGCCGATTCGGAACAGACACCGCCAGCACATCTGTAAGCTTTACAGTATAGCCATTTGCCGATATCAGTTTCACAGCCTCCTCGTAATCCGTCACAATGGCGCGCAGTATGCCAAAATGCGTAGTGTCCGCCATGGAAATGGACAGCAGGTCAATGCCATGATCCCCCAAGAGTTTGGTGAATCGCGCCAGCTTACCCGGCATATTTTCAATAAAGACGGATATCTGCTTTACATTCATTACCCACACCTCGCTATCTTGTTCGTTTTGCGCGATGACGCCTTGCCAAGGAACTCCCCGGTGGAATTTATTTCATTCTTCGCCTGTCCTCCACCCGTTTTGCCTTTCCTTCGGTTCTGAGAAGGGTTCCGGGCTGGCAGAGCTTCACCTGGGCATTTACCAGCGCATGGGAAGCCAGCGCATTGGCGATATCCCGCTTTAACCGTTCGATATCCTTTACGGTGTCGCTCATCATCCCTGTGGACAACTCCACTTCCACCAGCATCGTGTCCAGAGTGCCCAAGCGGTCCACCACAATGCGGTAATGAGGCTCTACGCCTTTCACTTGCAAGAGGGCGTGTTCAATTTGAGACGGAAAAACATTGACGCCGCGGATAATCAACATGTCGTCAGTTCTGCCCATCACCCGTCCCATCCGCAGGTGGGTACGGCCGCAGGGGCATGGTTCATCCATGAGAGTACATAAATCATGGGTGCGGTAACGAAGGAGGGGCATACCGTGTTTCGTGAGGGTGGTGAAGGCCAAATCCCCCTGCAAACCAACAGGCAAGCTGCAGCCATCCTCCCCAATAACCTCCGGCAAGAAGTGATCCTCCCAAATATGCATGCCTCCCTTGCACATGCACTCCATGGATACTCCCGGGCCCATCACTTCGCTGAGCCCATATACGTTCAGCGCGTCAATACCAAGCTTATCCTCAAGGCATGCCCGCATTTCTTCCGTCCATGGTTCCGCGCCGAAAATACCGCTGCGCAATTTGATTTGATCCGGAGTGACTCCGGCCTGTTCCATGGCTTCCGCGATGTTGAGCGCATAGGATGGCGTGCAGCATAATGCCGTACTGCCGAAATCTTCCATGAGCATCAATTGGCGCGACGTGTTCCCTCCGCTGATAGGGATAACCGCGGCGCCGACCCGTTCTGCGCCATAATGCGCGCCAAGCCCGCCTGTGAACAATCCATATCCGTAATCCACCTGCACCACGTCCGCCTTCGTTACCCCGGCGCAGTACATCGCCCTTGCCATTAATTCCGCCCAACGGTCAACATCACCGCTTGTATACCCGACAACACTCGGTTTGCCCGTTGTACCGCTGCTGGCATGTATCCTCGTAATTTCGCTCTGGGGCACCGCAAACATCCCAAAGGGGTAATTATCCCGCAAATCCTGTTTGTCGGTAAACGGGAGGCGCTCAATATCACAAACGCTTCGGATGTCTTGAGGGGTTATGCCCATCTTTTGCATTTTGTGGCGATAAAAAGGCACATTTTCATATACCCGTCGAACCACATCCCGCAAACGCTCATCCTGAAGCTTCCGCAATTGTTCCCGGGGCATGGTTTCCATGGTCGGATTCCAAATTAAATGTTCCAATGCGCTCTCCCTTTTGCCAGCAATCGTACGGGCTGATTGCTTCCATAATATTCATACATCGTTCATGCCCATTTGAAAAGCAGCCATGTTCACAGTATATGTTTCCTTTGGCACAGAAGCCGCGATGGCTTGCTTCCACGCATCCACGGAAAACCACAAATGACGGCTGAGCATGCCCAGCAGTACCAGATTGACAGCCTTTGGGCTGCCCGCTTTCCGTGCCAGAGCCGGCGCGTCCACACTTTCCACTCTTTGGGAAAACAGAGCCAAAGGTTGCTGCGGATACGCCTCAACGCCGCTGATAACCGGCATTGGTAAAATTCTTTGGGTACTGGTAATGACGATCCCCGCGGGCTTTACGAACAAAGCCGCGCGGGCTGTCTCCAACACCTCAAAACCAATCAAAAAATCAGCCTGGCCCATCGTAACCAACGGCGCGTGCGCCTCCTCCCCAACGCGAACATGGGTAATCACACTGCCGCCTCGCTGACTCATGCCATGAACCTCGCTCACCTTGACCCTGCTGCCCTCCGCCATGGCCACCCTGCCCAAAATTTTACTTGTCAATAGGATTCCCTGGCCGCCGACGCCAACAATCACCGCATCGAACTTTCGCATGTTCATACCCCCTCGCTATGAATGGCTCCGAAAGGGCAGACATCCATACACATGCCGCAGCCGGCGCACAGTACCGGATCGATTGCTGCTCCTGTTTCCAGCTTTTGTATAGCCGGACAGGCGAGCTTTAGACATTTTTGGCAATTTCTGCACTCTTCAATAAAAAAGCTCTTTCCGGTCTGTTTAGTAAGAAGCGCGCAAGGCCTGCTGGCTACAATCACGCTCACAGCTTCCCGTGCGGTTTCCTCCTTCAGCGCCGCCTCCATTTGCTCAAAATCAAAGGGGTCAATCACCATCGCATATTTTACGCCGCAACCCTCCACCAATTTCAGAATATCCACTTCCGGCGCTTCTCTGCCATGAATGTCCTTTCCTGAGGAAGGATTCTGCTGGTGGCCTGTCATCCCAGTGATGCGGTTATCCAAAATGATTACTGTGATTGCCGAACGGCTATATACAGCGTCTATCAGCGCCGTGATCCCGCTGTGCAAAAAGGTGCTGTCGCCCAGCACGGCTACCGAACCTTTAGAAAATTCCTTCCCTTGCGCCCGTTCCGCGCCGCTGGCCATTCCAATACTAGCGCCCATACATAGGCAGGCGTCCATGGCGTTAAGCGGCTGTAAGGCCGCAAGGGTATAGCAGCCGATATCGCCCATCACCCGAAGGCCCATCTTATTGATCGTGTAAAACACACCTCGATGGGGACAGCCCGGGCAAAGCACCGGAGGCCTGATGGGAAGTCCGGACGGTGACTCCGCAGAAGCTACGCGTTCAAGCACCGCGTTACCAACCCGTTCGCTGCTCAATTCTCCTTGTACGCCTGTTAAGGCCTTTCCTTCTACCGGGATGCCATACGACGCTACATCCTTCTCTATCAGTCCTTCCAATTCCTCAACCACAATCAACCGCTTTACCTGTGCCGCAAAGTCTGTAATGAGTTTCTGTGGCAATGGGTACACCATGCCCAGTTTTAATATGCTGGCATTGGGCAAAGCCTCCCTCACATACTGGTAACTGCAGCCGCTGGTAATCACACCCAACGCACGATCCCGCCATTCTAAACGGTTGATGGGCATCGTATTCGCGGCTTCCGCCAACAGTGACTCCCGCTTTTCAACATTGAGATGACGCTTTCTCGCCATACCCGGCATCATCACATACTTCATAACGTCCTTGCCATATGGCTTTACCGGAATGTCCGCCCTATCCGCCAAGCTCACCGGGCTGCGAGCATGCGCAATACGCGTGGTAAGCCTCACAAATACCGGGGTGTCCAACTCTTCACTCATTTGAAAAGCCAGTTTTGTAAAATCCTTGCACTCCTGACTATTCGCCGGTTCCAGCATGGGCACATGGGCGGCGCGGGCATAATACCGGCTGTCCTGTTCGTTTTGGCTGCTGTGCATGGCCGGATCATCCGCGCACACAAATACAAGCCCGCCGTTCACGCCCGTATATGCCGCGGTAAATAAAGGATCAGCCGCTACGTTGACTCCAACATGCTTCATGCACGTCATGGCCCGGCCTCCGGCCAAAGACGCTCCAACGACCACTTCAGCAGCAACCTTCTCATTGACTGCCCATTGGCAATTGATCTCATCATAATCAGCCGCATACTCCGTGATCTCCGTGCTGGGGGTACCCGGATAACTGGTAACTACATTCACGCCGGCTTCCCATGCGCCTCTTGCCACAGCCTCATTGCCAAGCATCAGATGCGCCGCGCAGCCTCTTTCTGGCGTTTCGCCGAAGACCGCTGTTCTTTTCGCATCCGCGGCTTCATTTTTCTCCATATCGATCCCTTTCATTTAAAATCAGACGTTCATTGAACCCGGCCTGCAAAACGCTTTCCATTGAGCCGCTTTTCAGGATGGGACCTAGTATAGCACAGCAAAAATCGAAACACAATGGCAGGTATAGCAATATAAAATCGTAGTTAAATACTCTTTACTTTTTCAACCGGTTGTCTGCCGGCTTCCGTTCTCCGCTCAGCTTCTGATAAATCCCCAAATACTCCTCCGCGCTGTGGTCCCAGCTAAAATCCCCTTCCATACCGCGAGCCTGTAAAACCTTAACCACTTCCTTCTTCTTATGGAAGCAATACAGCGCTCGCCGTATCACGGCCAGCATATCGTGCGCGTTGTAGTTCATAAAAGTAAAGCCGTTCCCATCCCCGGTAAACTCATTATAGCTGAGTACTGTATCCCTGAGGCCGCCCGTTTCCCTGACAATAGGCACCGAACCGTAGCGCATGGCCATCATCTGACTCAATCCACATGGCTCAAACAGCGACGGCATCAAAAAATAATCCGAAGCAGCGTATAGTTTATGCGCCAACTCATGATCCATCGCAAAGCGGGCGGCAAGTTTTCCATGATACTTCTGTTCCGCCCAGCTAAATAAGTTTGTATAATGGGCATCTCCCATGCCAAGCACCGCCAACTGCACCTCTTCGCCCATGAAATCCACCAACACACGGTCAACCAAATCCAAACCCTTCTGATTTGTCAACCGGCCTACCATGGCAATGAGGGGCATATCCGCATTCTCGTCCAGGCCCAAGTCCTGCTGGAGGCGGCGCTTGTTTTCCGCTTTGCCAGCCAAATCCGACTTGCCGTAATTCGCATAGATCAACGGATCCTTTTCCGGGTCATACTCAACCACGTCGATGCCGTTTAGCACACCGTACAGGAAGTCCTGCCGAGCCCTGATCAGCCCGTCCAGCCGTTCGCCAAAATATGTGGTGGTTATTTCTTGCGCATAACTGGGGCTTACGGTGGAAATAACGTCGCCATATACTAAGCCGGCTTTCATAAAATTTGCGCAACCATAACATTCCAACTTATCGGCGGTCCAAAGCCCATCCCCGAGACCTAGTACATCCTGTACTTCCTTAATACCAAAAATCCCCTGGTACTGTAAATTGTGGATTGTGTAAAGACTCTTAATACCGGAATAAAAAGGAAGATGGGCGTACTGTATCTTTTGTAACGCAGGGACCATGCCGGTCTGCCAATCATGGCAATGCAGGATATCGGGATGAAAGTCCAGGAGCGGAAGCGCGTCCAGCACCGCCCGGCAAAAAAAGCCAAACCGCTCATATTCATCCCCGCCCAAACCATAGATATACGGACGTCCAAAATAATACTTGTTGTCCAGGAAATAATACGTAACGCCTTCTTTATGCAACATATGGACGCCGCAGTATTGCCTGCGCCAACCAAGCTGCACATCGAAATGCAGCAAAAACTTCATCTCATCCTGCCATAGCCGGCTAATCGCCGTGTACATTGGCGTCACAACGCGAATGTCGTGTCCTTTCCGTGCCAACACCTGCGCAAGGGACCCTACCACATCCGCCAATCCCCCGGTTTTCACAAATGGCACGCATTCGCTGGCAGCAAAGAGAATATTCATAAGGCTCCTCCTCAGCTTTACTGGAGTATACGCATATTCTTCAGATCGTCATCCCCTTGGAGATTACAATGGGATAATTGAGGGGGCCTATGAGTCTGCCGTTCCGCTTGATCACAGCCTGCTTATCCAGGATGCAGTTTTCAAGCTGTACCCCCTCTTCCACATGACTATCCTGCATTATGATACAATTCTTCACCATCGCGTTTTTGTCAATCCTGACCCCGCGGAACAGCACGCTGTGCTCCACGGCGCCGTCTACGATGCATCCGTCCGCCACAATAGCGTTCACAACCCTTGCATGGTCCATATACCTGGCCGGCAACTCGTCGCGCACTTTGGTGTAAATGGGGCGGTGCTCTGAAAACAACTCATGCCGCAGCTTGCTGTCCAACATGTCCATATTGAATTCGAAGTAACTTTGCACGCTGTCCATACGAAAGCAAATATCCCTGTATTCATAACCTGCGACTTTCATTCGCGCGTCCCGGATCATCCGTTGAATCACATCCCGTGCCAGGTCATGATAGCCGTGAGCCGCTCCCCGGTCTATCAATTCCAACATAAGCTCTTTACGAATCAATACCACATCCATGCAGGTACCCGCGTATCGCGGCTTTGTGGGATCAATTTCCATATCCACAATCATGCCGTTTTCGTCCACATCGCAATATGCGCCGTATTCCGTTCGCTGCATCTCCCGACGGTTGGTATACATCATGGTGATGTCCGCGCCGCTTCGGAAATGCCGTTCAAACATTTCATCATAGTTGGTGTTAAATACGATCAGGCTATTACATAGCAGCACATACTCCTGCCTGCTGCGCCGAAGATACTCCATGTTGGAGTGAAGCGCATCCAGCGTTCCGGAATACACGCCCACGTTTTCTCGGGTTAAAAACGGCGGCAAAATATGGAGGCTATCCGTTTTTCCGTGAAGATCCCACTCCTTGCCACTTCCCAAATGATCCATCAAGCTATGGTAGTTTTTCTGCATGATGACTCCCACGTTCCTGATCCCGCTTCCCACCATGCTGCTCACCAAGAAGTCGATTACCCGATACCGGCCCGCCACCGGAACAGCCGCGATTGCGCGCAGCAAGGTTAATTCTCTTAGAAAAGGGTCTTTTTCGCCGGTAAAAATAACGCCCATCACATTTTTCATGGCGACCCCTCCATTCTCTCTGATTGGACGCGTCTACCGCGCCCGTTGTTCGCCCGCCTTTACCTCTGCGCCGGCAGGGAGGACCACGCTTTCGCCCATTACGGCGACGTTCCCAATTTCTTCGCCAACAATAGCGCCCGCTCCTACAACGGCGCTTTCCGCCAATATGGCCCTCCTGATTTGAGCGCCACGTTCAATCACCACACCCGGCATTACCACACTGTCAACAACGCTGGCGCCTTCTTTTACGGTCACACCCGCAAAAAGCACACTGCGGCCAACTTTACCATACACCTCGCAACCTTCTGAAATCAGGCAATTCTGAACAATTGCCCCCTCCGAGATGTAATGAGGCGCCATACCGGGGTTGCGGCTATAAATCCGCCATTTTGCATCATATAGATCAATGGGCATGGGCATACGAAGCAAATCCATATTTGCTTCCCAAAGGCTATCAATGGTCCCCACGTCCTTCCAATACCCCTTGAATTCATAGGCGTACATGCGCTGCTTGTCTTCCAGCATCTTGGGAATGATGTTTTTGCCAAAGTCATTGGCGCTTCCTTTATCTGAAGCATCAGTGATCAGGTAGTTTCGCAGGACTTTCCAGGTAAAGATATATACGCCCATACTCGCCTGGTTGTTTTTTGGCTTGGCTGGCTTTTCTTCAAACTGTGAAATGGCGCTATCGTCGCTCGTATTCATAATCCCAAAGCGGCTTGCCTCCTCCCAAGGCACCTCCCGTACGGCGATGGTTGCATCGGCTTCCTTATTGATATGGTATCGCAACATGGCGTTATAATCCATTTTGTAAATATGATCGCCGCTTAAGATCAGCACGTAGTCCGGATTAAACTGTTCAATAAAAGCCATGTTTTGGTAAATCGCATTGGCAGTGCCGCTGTACCATTCTCCTCGCTTGCCCTTCACATAGGGCGGCAATACATAAATACCGCCATGAGCCAAGTCCAAATCCCAAGGTGATCCGCTGCCAATATACGCATTCAATTCCAGGGGTTGATACTGGGTCAGCACGCCTACCACATCAATCGCGCTATTGGTGCAGTTGCTCAGAGGGAAATCAATAATGCGGTATTTCCCACCATAAGGAATAGCCGGCTTTGCCATGTTTGCCGTTAGTATTCCCAAGCGGCTACCCTGCCCGCCAGCCAGGAGCATGGCAACGCATTGCTTCTTTTTCATCCCGAAGAAACACCTCCATCACTTGCAGAATTCACCACGAGACGCGATTTTTCCTTCGTTTCAGGGTTAGGCCAAAGGGTGGTTTTTCCCTGTTGAGCAACCTTGACTTTGGGAGAGGCTGTAGTTTTATATAGGTAAAGTAGAGGCAACACAGCGGAGGTATGCAGATCTGCGTCCAGAAGGGGAATCCTTGAAAATCGCCTGGAACTGCCTCCAGTTCATAAGCGTTGTATTGATTGCTCCCGCCGAATTCCGCCCGATCCGTGTTAAATACTTCGTTCAGTTTGCCGGAAACAGGAAGGCCTATACGATAGATGGGATGAAATACTGGCGTAAAGTTTACCGCACAAAGGATGGCTCTGCCCTGACGATCTGTACGGAGAAATACGACCACGCTATTGTCTATGTCATTGGCTGTGATCCACTGAAAACCGTTCCAAGACATATCTACTTCATAGAATGCCGGCGTCGCCTGATAAAAGTGGTTCATCGCTTTCACACAAGCCTGCAACTGCGGATGCCTATCATAAACCAGCAGAAACCAATCCAACTGATCATCATACTTCCACTCAATAAAATGCGCAAACTCGCCGCCCATAAACAGCAGCTTTTTCCCAGGGTGCGCCATGGTATACCCATACAATGCCTTCAACCCCGCGAACTTCTGCCACAAGTCACCCGGATTTTTATCCAGCATGCTGTGCTTTCCGTGCACGGTCTCGTC
>WRHG01000064.1 GCA_009783365.1 Clostridia bacterium
TTTTGTGCGCGCAATAGGATTTCTTTTGCCTCTACATCAAACGGCTGGCTTTCTTGCAACGCATCCATAATTACGTTGGTATCAAGCAGAATGATCATTTCGCAAGCCGCTCCGTTCTCACATCGTCAAGGTCCATGTCGTTCGGGAGTGTCCCGAAAAGATTTTCTATCGATGTGATTTTTTCGGGAAATTTCCTCATATACCACGGTTCCTTATCATAACGGATGATTTTTGCAGCAGGTTTCCCGTATTTTGTGATGATAACGTCCTCGGTTTCGGCTAAATCCACGTATTTTCCTACATTGACTTTCAAGTCCGATAATGCTACGTTCATAAATTCAATCCCTTTCATGTTTTTTCATCTACAGCATAGCAAATAGGTGCTGTTTTGTCAACAAGATAGGTGCTGTTTGATTCTTCCTTTTTTCCATTACCGCGCTTCGGTTACGCCGCCCACCGGGCACGCGCTTCCCTCCGGCGCTCCCTGCTTCGCCACCGGACCCCGGGCAGGCGGACGCTTGCCGGAGGGTCCTGCCGGGCGGCTCGCCAAAGGGCTTATGTTCCACGAGGAACAACGGCAAGGCAGCCGGCGGCCCGCAGGCGAGCGCTTTTACAAGCGGCGTCAGCCCCTGCCCCCGGAACGGCAGGAAACGGGCTTCGGGGGCGGGCGGGGAATAAAACCCCCACCTGCGGAAGCGAAATGGCGCAAAAACAGGAAAAGCCTTGACGAGGGAGTCTATACCATGGTATTCTCAGGTACTTTCAAAAGGCGACAGCCATCCATCAAATTGTAGGAGGCAATGACTCATGGCAAAAATAGCGATCATTGGCGCGGGAAGCGTGATCTTTTGCAAAACGCTGCTGAACGACATGTTCGCCACGCCGGCGCTGGCCGGCTCCACGTACGCGCTGATGGGCCCCACCCTATGGAAACTGGAAAAGATGAAGACCTACGCCGACCAAATCATCCAAAAAAACGGCCTTGACAGCCGGATCTACTGCACCACCGACCGCCGCGACGCGCTGAAGGACGCGAAGTACGTCATCCTGATGTTCCAGGTGGGGGGCAACGACGCCTACCGGTTCGACTATGAAATTCCCATGAAGTACGGCGTAGATCAATGCATCGGCGACTCCATGGGGCCCGGCGGCGTGTTCCGCTGCCTGCGGGGCGGCGCGGTGATGATGGGTATCGGCGAGGATGTGGCCGAGCTATGCCCGGAGGCGTGGGTGCTCAACTACGTGAACCCCATGGGCGCCATATGCGCCACCGTGGGGCGTGGCACCGACATGAAGATGGTGGGGCTTTGCCACGGGGTACAGACCACCCTGGACCTCATCGCCGGGTATACCGATGTGCAAAAGCATGAGATCGACTACCTCTGCGCGGGCATCAACCACATGGCGTGGTTCCTGAAACTGGAGAAGGACGGGAAGGACCTATACCCCCTGCTGCGGGCCAACATGGAGAAGCCCGAGTACTACAAGAACGAAAAGGTGCGCGGCGAAGTGATGCGCCACTGCGGCTACATCATGACCGAATCCACGGGTCATCTCAGCGAATACCTGCCATGGTTCCGGAAAAACCGGGCGGCGCTGGACCGGTACTGCGACGAGCCGGATTTCGGCGGCGCGTCCGGGGCGTATTTCAAATACTCCCTGATGGTGGCGGAGAAGTTTGCCAAGACGGACGTACTGAGCATTGAGAGCGGCAGTCTGGAACCGCGCAGCAAGGAATACTGCTCCTACATCCTGGAGGCGCTGGAAACCGGCGTTCCCTTCCGCTTTAACGGAAACGTCATGAACGACGGCTACATCACCAACCTGCCCTATGACGCCACGGTGGAGGTGCCCGTGTACGCCGACCGCGAGGGGCTGCATCCCTTCACGGTAGGCGATCTGCCCCTGCCGCTGGCGGCCATGAACCAGAGCAACCTCAGCGTGCAGGGCCTCGCGGCCGACGCGGCCATAGACGGCGATCCGGAACTGGCGTTCTGGGCCGTGGCCATGGATCCGCTGACCTCCGCCGTGCTCACCCTGAAGGAGATCCGCGACATGACATGCGAGATGATGGAGGCGGAGGCCCGGTGGCTGCCCCAATTCCAAGGCAAGGCGCTGAAGAAGATCCATCACGTCCATATACCGGAAGGGATCACGCCCGCCCCCGTGCCGGTGGACCCGGCCCTGGCCATCAACGCGCGCTTCGGCAAATTGGGCGAATAGGCTTTGGGCTCCCGGCGCTTCTCACGCATGGGCCGCCGCTCCCGGCGGCCCGCCTTTTGATGTGCCGCCGCTCCGTGAAAGAACAGAACACTCCGTGAAAGAACAGAACAACAAAGAACCTTGTTTTCAAGGGTCGCTTGAGGTATAATCAGCAGGGCGGTAGCCGGCCCAAAGCACGCTGCTCGCGAAAGCACCCGGAAGACTCCCGCCGTATCATTCGTGAGCGTTTCCCCCGAGGAGAATACGGAGAAATAAATGGACGAAAAAAAACCTTGTATTTTTTTGGTGGACGATAACATCGTCAACTTAAATACGGGGAAAACCGCGCTGCAGCATAAGTATACCGTCATCACCATACCCTCCGGTGAAAAGCTGCTGCTGTCGCTGAAAAAGCTGAAGCCGTGTTTGATCCTGCTGGATATCGACATGCCCGGCATCAGCGGGTACGACGCCATTAAAGCGCTGAAGCTGAACGCGGAAACCGCGGATATACCCGTCATCTTCTTAACCGGAAAAAACGAGGAGGAAAACGAATTGCTGGGCCTTTCGCTGGGCGCGGTGGACTATATTACCAAACCTTTTTCACAGGCGCTTTTACTAAAGCGGGTGGAGCTGCAGCTGCTGCTGCAGGCGCAGAAGAACGAGCTGCGCGAATTCAACGGAAACCTTCTGGACATGGTGAACGAGCGGGTGAACGACATATACACCCTGCAAAACGCGGTGATTATGTGGGCGGCGGAGGTCATTGAATTCCGGGACGAAGAGACGGGCCAGCATGTGGAGCGCGTTCAAAAATACCTGGAAACACTGCTGGGCGAAATGGAAAAAAGCAAAAAGTTCGCCGATGAGATCGCCTCGTGGGATATCGCCGCGTTTTTGAAATCCGCCCTCCTGCACGACGTTGGCAAAATCAAAATACGGGACGACGTTCTGCTGAAAAACACGCGGCTTACGGACGAAGAGCTTGCCGATATGAAGCTTCATTCCCTCTATGGAAAAAAGCTGATCGAAAGCCTGCAGGACAAGGTGCCCAACCAGACGTTTCTGGAATACGCGAAAATGCTGGCCCACAGGCATCACGAACGATGGGACGGAACCGGCTATCCGGACCATCTGAAAGGGGAGGAAATACCGCTGCAGGCGCGGATGATGGCTCTTGCCGACGTATATGACGCCCTGATATCGGAACGGCCGTATAAAAAATCCCTTACCCACGAGGAAGCCATGAAGATCATCGCCAGAGGGCGCGGCACCCAGTTTGACCCGGAGTTGACGGATCTGTTTACCAGCATGTCGGATCAAATCAAAGCGATAAGCGAGAAGATCAAACATGAGGAAGAATCCCTTTCGTAAAGCATCCACCGCGAACAGCATGATCGTGGCCACGCTGGTGGCGTCAACGATTGTTTTTGCCATGATGACAGGGTTCGTCGTGAATTTTCTGTTTACCAAAAACATTGAGCGCGCAAAGGCCGAGGACATCGACGACGCCAATCAGATCACCCTTGCGCTGAAGGATAACCTGGACTATATGCATCGGGTGCTGAGCCTGACCCAGGAATCCCTCGCGATGATCGACTTCCGGCAGAATCCGGAAGCGGCGGTGGCGTCGGCGAACCATATACTCAGGGCCATGCTGGACCTGAACCCGGATGTGCACAGCGCGTGGATGATCTTTCAAAAAGGCGTGTACGCGGAAGACGGGCTGTACACCCGGGAGTACGTTCGGCAAAACAGCGGGGTTTCGGAGAGCGAATGCGCGATCGCCGGCGAAATCACGGAAAATCCACAGGCGGCCTCCTGGTATTTTGAGCCGCTGACCACGGGGAACACCTATTTTTCCGCCGCGGAAATACACAGCGCGGCATGGGACGACCGGCACGTTTGCGCTACGCTGAGCATGCCCATAACGGCAAACGGGGAAATCATAGGCGTCTGCGGGGCGGATGTGGTTTTTGACGATATCCTGAAACTGGTGAATTACCGCCATCAGCGGCAAAGCCGGACCGTCATGCTGCTGAACCAGGGGATGGATATCCTGCACACGTTTGACAGCGAACTGACAAACCGGAACCTTGCCGATTTTGCCTTTGAGAATATCGACGGCATACGGGCCGCCCTGGAACGCGGTGAAACCTATGCCACCGAAACCTTTTCCCCGCATTTAAACCAACGGGCGTTCGTGTACTTTCAACCCATCCTGTTCGGCATGGAAGCAAGGCAGAAAACGCTGTACCTGCAAATCGGCACGCCGCTAAGCGAGCTGAATGCGGAAGCGTACAGCATTACCCTATATATCGCGATTGCCAGCGGGCTTTGCATGCTGCTGATGGCGGGCATCATCTTTTTTAGCGCCAACCGAACCGTGCAGCCCATCAGGGACCTGGCGCACCAGGCGCAGCATGTGGCGTCGGGCGATTTCAGCGCCGATACCTTTGACGTCGCGGACGACGGCCTGCCGTCCAAAAGCGAGATCGTGACCTTGCGGCGGGCGTTTAACGAAATGCTGCGCGCGCTGCAAAAGAACCTGCGCACCGTGGAAAAACGCGTGGAAGAGCGCACAAAGGATTTGGCGAAGCTCAACAACTACATTCACATGCTCATCGAAAGCGCCATCAACATGTTCGTGCTGTTTGACCGCGATATGAACATCGTTTACTGCAGCGGCAGCGTCGTGGATTTGCTGGGGACGGGCAACCCCGGCTCAATTATCAATCGGTCCCTGCGCAACGCCCACGCGAAATACCCGGACCAGGATTACGCGAAGCGAAGCGCCCTGCGTTTTGAGCAGGTGATCGCCGGGGAAGGAATGCTTGTGGCGGATGACGTGATCCGCTGGCCGGACAAGGGGCCTCGGGCGTATCACATCACGTACAAGCGGATGGAGGACGATCAGGGCGTTTTTGACGGCGTCGTTCTCACGCTGCTGGACGTCACCGACGTACGCATGGAGGAAGCGGAGCGCCGCATGAACGACATGCTGCACTCCACCCTGATGCCTTGCTACGTATGGGACGAGGAGGGCCGCATCGTCGCGTACAACAGGGAATCCGCCCATATGTTCGGCCTGCCGGAGGATATTCCTCCCGAAGAGTATCACGCGCTGTACGCCGCCATCCAACCGAAGCTTCAGCCGGACGGAAGGGTCACCGAAACCGTCCGGATGGAGATCCTGCGGGAAGCGCTGGGCAAGGGTTTCGCGCAGGTGAAGGGCCGCCTGGTGAAAAGCGACGGAACGCCCCTGTACGTGGATATCACGGTGGCCCGTATTTCATGGCTGGCCGGCTACCGGCTGATCGTGTACCATCACGACATCACAGCCCTCATGGAAAAGGAGGCCGAAGCAAGGGAAGCGGACGAACGCTTGCGGCTGATGTTTAACTCCAACCCGCTCTGCTGCTTTTTCTGGGACGACAACATCACCCTGGTGGACTGTAACGAGGAATGCGTACGGGTATTCGCCATTCCCAACAAGCAGGAGCTGATTGATCACTTTTACCGGTTTTCGCCGGAACGCCAGCCCAACGGCCGGCAGTCGGCGGATATGGCCCGCGAGTGTATCAGGGAGGCGTTCCGGAGCGGCCGCATGGTTTTTGAGTGGATGCACCAGGACAGCGCCGGCGAACCGATCCCGGTGGAGGTAACCCTGGTGCGCATCCGGAAAAACGACGGATTTATGGTTGTGGGCTATATCCGGGATCTGCGGGAAGACAAAAAAATGATGGCGGAAACGGCGGCCGCCAACGAGCGCACAAAGCTCATGCTGGACGCCACCCCGTTTTGCTGCCACTTTTTCGACGAGCATTACAACCTGATCGACTGCAACCTGGAAGCGCTGCATCTGTTTGGGATTCCGGATAAGCAGACCTATCTGGACAGCTTCTACCAACTGCTGCCGGAGCGCCAGCCGGACGGCGCGCCGTCCGTGGCCGCGGCAAAGGAGCTTATACGGAAAGCCTTTGAAAAGGGTCATGTAACGTGTGAATGGATGCACCAGGACGTACACGGCGAAGCCATACCGTCGGAGGTGACGCTGGTGCGCGTCAAGCACGGCGACGGCAACATCGTGCTGGGCTATGTGCACGACCTGCGGGAGTATAAAAGGGCGACGGCGGAAACTAACGAAGCCAACGAACGCATACGGCTCATGCTGGACAGCAACCCGATGATCTGCATCCTGCGGGACGAGGAAAACAACATTCTGGACTGCAACCAGGCGGCCCTGCGCATTTTCGGCGCCGCCACGAAAGCCGAGCTGCTGCGCGACTATTCCCGCCTGGCATACCCGGAATATCAGCCCGACGGCTCCGAAAGCGTGAAGAAGGCGAACGCGATCATCCATGATTTGTTTGAAGAAGGCACGGCAAGCAGCATTGAATGGATGTTCAGGACATTTACAGGAGAGCCGCTTCCGGTGGAAACCACGTTTTTCAAGATCCGGTGGGCGGGCGTTATCCGCATCCTGTCCTACTCCCGCGATCTGCGGGAAGTGAAAGCCAAGGAACAGCAGATGCGGGAAAGCGCCGAAAGGGAACAGAAAGCGGTGCTTCAACAGGAGGCGGCCCAGGCCGCCAACGAGGCGAAGAGCCAGTTTTTGGCCAATATGTCCCATGAGATCCGCACGCCCATGAACGCGGTGCTGGGCATGTCGGAACTGCTGTTGCAGGAAAAGCTGAACAAGCGCCAGCTCCGGTACGCGCGGGATATCAAGGTGTCCGCCGTGGCGCTGCTGGAAATCATCAACGACATTCTGGACGTATCCAAAATTCAAGCGGGAAAGCTCATCCTGGTACCCGCGCATTACGATTTTACGATGCTGATCGACAACATCGGCTCCATCGCGCAGTTTATGGTGGAGGATAAAAACATCGCTTTCCGCCTGGTGATGCAGGAGCAGGCGTTACTGTGCCTGTACGGGGACAATGTGCGGCTGCGGCAGGTGCTTTTGAACCTGTTAAGCAACGCGGTGAAGTTTACCGACAAAGGCTATGTGCAGCTGGCCGTCGGCTTTACGGACGACACGGTGAAGATCACCGTCAGCGACACGGGCGTCGGCATACCGGAAGAGAGCCTGCCCTCGCTTTTTGACGCCTTTGAACAGGCCGATGTGGAAAAGCACAGGGATAAAACGGGAACCGGCCTCGGCCTTACCATTTCAAAATCCATCGTTGAAATGATGGGCGGGCGGATTACGGTGGAGAGCGTATACGGCCGGGGCTCGTCCTTCCACGTGGAAATTCCGAAGGTGCCGGGCGACGAAACGCTGATCCGCCACGCGGACGACAAAAACATTACGCTGTACGCGCCGGAAGCCAGAATACTGGTTGTGGACGACAACGCGGCCAACCTGAATGTGGCGGCGGGGCTGCTGCGCCTTTTCGGCATCACGGCGGACACGGCTTCATCCGGCGCAAAGGCGATTGAAATGGTTCAGCAAAACCAATACGATATCGTGTTTATGGACCAGCGGATGCCCCAGATGAGCGGCACGGAAGCCACCCAGGTGATCCGCGGGCTGGGGCTGGACGTGACGATCATCGCGCTGACCGCAAGCGCCGTGGAAAGCAAGAAGGACACGATGATCGCCGCCGGCATGGATGATTATTTGACGAAACCCATCATCAAGGCGGATTTGCAGCGCATGCTGCTGGCGTGGATACCCGCCGGGAAAATCGCGGACCCGCCGGCCGGAAGGGACGGACGCCCTGAGGACTGGGGGTCTCGCAGGGAATTCTGGAACAAGATAGAGCGGATTGAGGGGCTGTCCACGGCCATAGGGTTGGACAGAGTTGCCGGACAGTGGGACGTATACGAAAAGACGCTGAGACTGATGACGCGGGAACTCACGAAAAGCGGGAAGCGTTTTCCTGACCTTTTATCGGCCGGCGATCTGGAAAACTTCCGCATTGAAGTCCATGGCTTAAAAAGCGCGCTGGCCAGCATTGGAGCCATGGAGCTTTCCGAGAGAGCGCTTGCGCTTGAAACCGCGTCGGACCAAGCGGACGCCGCTTTTTGCGCGTCCAAACTGCCCGGATTTCTGGAGGAGGCCGGCCTGCTGAACCGCCAATTGAAGGACGCGTTTTCGACCGTCCGGCGGAAGGGCGGCCCCGCCAAGCTTCCGGCGGAGCTGACCCCCGCCTTTCAGAAATTAACCGGCGCTTTTGACGACGCGGACCTGGTGCTGATTGACGAAAGCATCGCCACCCTGAACGGGCTGCATGTAAGCGGCGCGCTGAAAGAAGAGATTGAGCTCATCTCGGATATGGTGATGATGATGGATTACGAAGGCGCCAGGAAGCAGATTCACAAGCTGCTTCACGGCGCCGGCACGGTAAAGTAAGGAACCGCGATCACGGGCGGAAGCCGCGCTCAGCGCCGCCTGTTCGCGTACATCTCTTCAAAAAAGCCCGGTTCGCCCTCCGGCAGCGGAGCCTCCCCTCCAAGCCGCCGGGCGAGGCTCAGGTTGTTCGCGACCCGCTCGGCGGTTTCCAGCCGGTAAAACGCCTCTTCCAGGGTTGCCCCATACGCCAGCGCGCCATGGTTTGCCAGCAGCGCGATATCATCCCGCGTCAGGATATTCAGCGCGTCTTCCACAACGGCGGGCGTTCCGGGGCGTCCGTACGCGGCGACCCGGATACAACCTCCAAAATGCGCGATGAATTCCGGCGCGGCCCGGCTTTCGACGGGTTTACCGCACAGGGCGTACGCCGTCAGGCAGGGCGGGTGCGCGTGGATGACCGCGCCGGTTTGCCCCCGCGCTTCATAGACTTTCCGGTGCATCATCAGCTCCGAGGAGGGCGGACCCGCGCCGAACACCTGCCGTCCCCCGCCGTCCAGCACGCATACCTGATCTTCCCGCAGCGCGGCCTTGTCCGCCTTTCCGGCTGTAATATAAATCAGCCCGTCTTTCATAACCGACAGGTTTCCTTCGTGATAGTTCACCATTTCTTTCTCGTACAGCCTTCGCCCGATCGTCATGATGGCCCGAACAATCAACAAATCCATTTCATCCCGCCCCCGCGTTTTTTCAAATCCTATCACAGCCGCGCCTATCTTTCAACCACGCGCGGCGGCGGGGGCTTATCTTTATTTCAAGATCATCAAGAAGGCGGCCCGCAGGCGAGCGCTTTTGCGAGTATCGGGCGCGAGGGGGAATTGTGGGGAACGGCGAGGTTCCCCCCTTATCCCCCCTTGCGACCCCCCATTCCCC
>WRHG01000065.1 GCA_009783365.1 Clostridia bacterium
CCGCGATTTCCGCCTTATAGGACTGGTCCACCAAGGTTTTAAGCTGTACGCTCATGTTGGAAAACGCATTGCCTAAGCGCCCCAGTTCATCATCTCCATGAATGGGAACCGTGATGCCCAACTCACCGTTTTGAATCCGTGAGGAAGCCTCGCACAGGATGTCCACAGGTCGGGCAATCCTTCGGTTTACAAATACCATGATAACCAGGCAGAGAGGCACCACAAGGATGAACATCCACACCATGATGCGCCTGAAAACATCCATCTCATGGTATACTTCCATCTTGCTGGCTTGCACCTGAAAGCGGAACTGATAATCCCTCGTTTCTTCGGTCAGGGTGTATAAAAGCAGGTCGTCCTGATCGCTGAGCCCGTCCGTCCGGTTCATGGTTGCCATATCACCCACCCGGTAGGTGTCCAGCTGCAGCCCGTAGTCCAGGCTCCACTGAGCGCTCCAGGCGTAGATGGGGGCGAAAAGCTGATCTACATCGATTCCCAGCAGCAGCATGCCATATAGTTCCAGCCTGCTGTTGTACAGGTTGCGGGCCAGGTATATACGGTCCTGCCGGGCATAGAATATGCAGCGCGTATCCAGGGTTTTGCTGAGTTCCAGCATGGCAGGCTGGACATAGTCGATGAAATAGGTGGCATCCTGGTAATGATCCGAGGTATAGAAAATGGTGGCCGGATCCGATAGGCGGTAAAACAGCGCAAAATGGCAGAGGTTCTCTCTTCCATATTTGCGTTCCAAATATCCTCTGCAGAGGCGAAAATAAGCTTCATCGTTGATTTTTCCGCTCTCGTAAGAATTGACGGCCGTCGTCAGTTCTTCGTCATAAACCGCGCCCTTGGCCAAGGAAATGAGGTATGTAATGTTATCGAGGGTATTTGCTTGGGCATGCTCTGCGCCGGATATCAGCGAAGCTTCCGTTTTTTCCTGAAGGGTTTGAAAAAAACGAGTTCCCATAAAGATTCCCAGCAATATGGTAGGAATCAGCCAGGATAGGAGCATAAAGGACAGCAAAGACCCGCGAAGTGACAGCAATTTACGCAGCAAGCTTTTCAACCGCACATCCTCCCGGGCGCTCCGGCAAGGAGGCATCCCGCTTCAGAGATAAAATGGGGATGTATCACAACAGGATCACCCCTGCGCGCTCACAAGAGATTCGGGTGGCCTCGTCCCAGATGGAGGACTGGACTTCTCCAATGTGTGCCTTGCCCAGTAACAGCATGCATAAGCGGCTCTGACCAATGCCGCCGCCAATGGTGAGGGGAAGCTGATCCCGAAGGAGCATTTGATGAAAAAGCAGATGGCGGCGATGATCACAGCCGGAGAGGGTGAGTTGGCGGTCGAGGGTATCACTGTCCACCCGTATGCCCATGCTGCTGATTTCAAGAGCACAGTCCAGCAGGGGATGATAGAAAAGGATATCTCCGTTCAAATTCCAGTCGTCATAGTCCGGAGCGCGTCCGTCATGAGGCTCTCCGTGACTTAGCTTATCGCCGATTTTCATCAGGAAAGTGATGGGATGTTTACGGAGATAGGTATTTTCCCGTTCTTTCGGGGACAGGTCCGGGTACATGTCCAGCAATTCTTGAGCGGTGATGAATGAAACGGTGCCGGATAGCTGGGTGTGCAGCTTGGGATATCGGCCGTTCACCGTGAGCGATGCGTCCCGAATGCAGCTTACAATGGCACGTACCGTCTCCTTGAGCATATGAAGGGTACGGGTTTCCGGGGTGATTACCCGCTCCCAATCCCATTGGTCCACATAAATAGAATGCAGATTGTCCAGATCCTCATCCCGCCGGATGGCATTCATGTCCGTATATATGCCCTTGCCCGGATGTACATCATAGCGGTGCAGCGCCATTCGTTTCCATTTGGCGAGGCTTTGCACCACCTGCGCATCCAGCCCCGCTGCCGGCACGTCAAAGCTGACAGGCCGCTCCACGCCGTTCAGGTCGTCGTTGAGGCCTGTGGAAGGATCCACAAATAATGGAGCGGATACCCGTTTGAGATTCAGCGACAGGGAAAGGCTGTCCTGAAAGACACGCTTAATTAGCCTGATAGCGGCCTGGGTTTCGTAGAGCGTAAGTCGCGGATGATATCCGTCGGGGATTATAACCTTATTCATCCCTTTTCCCCCGTTTGCAATAGAAATCCAATCACACTCCGGCATCCTTTTCAGACGATTCTTCACCTTTGGAGGAATCATCCGAAGCCCGCGGATCGCCGTAAATCCGATAACCGTTTTTTCCATGGGCTTTGATATCATACAGGGCTTCGTCCGCCTGCTTGTAAAGCTCATCAAAATCCAATTCCGTATCTTCCGCAGGGGTTAACGCGATGCCCAGGCTGACGGTAAGCTTGATGTTCGGGTTGCCGGGGAAGGATAGATCGCGGATTGAGGACAAAACCATTTCCGCCTTGGCGCGCACCAAGGCGTCACCGCCCGGGTAGGACATGAATACCACAAATTCATCGCCGCCGAACCGGCCCACCAAATCGGTGGAGCGAAAGCATTTGCGGAGAACTTTCGAAGTGGCCAGAATCACTTTGTCGCCTATCATGTGGCCATAGGTATCATTTACGTTTTTAAAATTATCGATGTCCAGCAGGAAGAAAGCATTGCAGCATTCATGATTTTCCGTCAGCGTGTGGACGATGCGCTCTTGCGTGGCGCGACGGTTCAGCAATTTGCTGACGGGATCAATCTCGGCGCGCCTGAGCAGGTCCGCTTCTATCCGCTTCTGGCGGTCCACCGCTTTGATGCAGAATAGAAGCCTTTTCTTCTGCCCTTCTTCATTCGGCCTATAGGCGCTGATCTCAACCCAAACCCATTCGCTCAGCAGGTTTTGAATGCGGGCTTCAATCTTGCCGCGTTCCTCACCATTCCTGCGTAAGCTTTGAAGGTGTTTCGGGTCGAAGAAACATTGCACCGTCAATTGGTCATCCGGATGAACGGTATAGTTATCTCCATACAGGAGCGTATAGCGCTCAAATGAACCGTATTGTTCAGCTGCGTTTTCTTCGGCGTAGAGCAGTTGGTATTCTTGCGTTTCTATGTCATAGCCAAACACAAACAAAGCTTCTGAGAGGAAGATTTCCCGAAAGCATTGTTCGTTTTGCAGCTTTTCACCCAGTTCCACTTCCTTTTCCACATCGGTTATGGAAGCCAGAAGAATCGGGGATTTGTCGTCTGCCTGACTGATGAAGCGGATCTGCGCGCGGAACCAAGCGGGGGATGTATCCTTGCGGAATGTTTTGTACCTTATATCCACCGGTTTTCGATTGCTCTCGTTTTTGGTGATTACTTTGCGCAGTTCCGCCTCGTTGCCGGGATATAGAGTGGTGAGGAACTCGCCGGAAAAATCGGGCAAATCCCCTTCCCCATACCCCAGCATACGCAGATAGGCATTATTCAAATATAGGATTTTCAGCTTTTCATCCTTGATTTCAAACAGACCGAGTCCCACAAGGATATAGTCCGCGATGTTTTGCAGGCTTTGACGTATGCTCAGTGCGCGATACTCAGAGGTTTCATTTGTATGGACCGCTTCATTGATAATGACCAGGAAGAGGGGATTATCCCGATCGGAGGCAAGGTGGTATACCTTGTGCTCAAGCCACCTTTGCTTGAGGCTGGCTCCTTTTTCTCGTACGACAACACACTCCACCCGATGCGAATGGATGGCGGCATGGCATGCCTCCAACACAAGGAGCCGGTCATCCGGTTCGATAGCGTCCAATGCGTTGGGATTGCTGCGAAATACCTTCTGAGGCGTACAATTCAGTACCTGGTAATAGGCGTCGTTCACCCGGTTGGCAACCAACATATCGCTTTGCAGTTCGAAGAGCGCCATACCACCGATCATATTGGCAAAGAGGAGGTTTACGTCCATATTATCCTGCCAAAGAAAATCCAGATCACAGGCTGGAATCGGACGGACCCTTTTATCCGTCCTTTCACCCGTTGCCTCTTTGAGCAAAAGCTCAAACTCGCTAACGGGAATAGGCCTGGAGAACAGATACCCTTGGCCGTCATCGCAACCGATCGAATAAAGAAAATCCAACTGTTCCTTGGTTTCTACTCCCTCTGCGATGACGGGCAGATCCAGCCACTTGGCCATGCGCACCACACTTGTGAGAATGCTGGAGGCCCTGGGGCTGTCCTCTAACGCGGCCAGGAAGGACATATCCACCTTTAGTACATTGATTGGCATGTCTTTCAGGGTGTTCAGGCTGCTGTAGCCGCTTCCAAAGTCATCCATCAGGATACGGAAGCCGGCTGCGCGCAGCCGCTTTAGTACGCCCATCAGCACTTCTGGATCGTCAATATAAGCGCTCTCCGTGATTTCAAGCTTCAGCAGGGAAGGATCCAAATCATATTTCTTGATTAGGGAGAGCAGGTCTTCACAGAGGTACGGATAGTATAGGTCAATGCGGCTGATGTTGATGCTCAGCGGCAGCAGGGGCATGTTGTTTACTTTCCATTTGTGAAGCAGCGCACAGGCGTGTTCCCAAACGACGTAATCCAGCTTGGTCACGAAGCCGTTTCGTTCAAAAAGAGGGATAAATGTGGCGGGGGAAATCATACCCTTGGTGGGGTGCTTCCAGCGAACCAACACCTCCGCACTGACCGGCTTCAACGTACTTAATGCATAGATGGGCTGCAGGTAGGGGATGAACTGTCCCTGTTGCAGCGCATCGTACATCTCTTCGATGATACCCTGTTCCGCCACCAGGGTTTCCCGCATAACGTCGTCATAAACGGCAAAACGTTTTACAGCGCTGCCGCTGATGGATTTTAGCGCCAGGGTGGCCCGGTCGCACATCTGATCCGTGGCGATGGTACGATCACGTATTTCGTAGATGCCAAAAAGAACGCCGATATGATAGTCTGTGTATCGGGCTTTCAATTCACTGTCAAGCATCTCCGTAACTTGGTCCATATCCAATTCCGCTTTGGGGAGGCAAGCCATAAAATGATCCGCTTCCATGCGGCCGCAGATACCCATGGGGGAGAAGAGGCGGTCCATACAGCGGCTGAGGGTGATCAACACCTGGTCGCCTATGTCCGCGCCAAAAAAGTCATTGATCATTTTAAAACGCTGAATATTGATCGCAAGCATCACATAGGGTATACTCGCTTTGTCTTGCAGCATTTCTTGCACTTTTTGGTTGAAGGTTTCCCGGTTCCAAAGATCGGTGAGCAGGTCGTGCTCCGAACGGTACTTCATCTGCTGAAAGGCTTTTTCAAGCTTCAGGCCCGCCTCTTTTTCCAAGGTAACGTCCGTGCATACGCAGCTGGACAACAGGCTGTCATCCACCGTGTTGATGGGGGCGATAGAAGTGTGCAGCCAGCGCACTTCGCCATCTTTACGCACAATACGGAAAGCTTCTCCAAGGGTTCTGGGATTTTGTTTGAAATCATCGATCAATTGGCGCAGAATATGCCTGTCGTCCGGGCAGACAAAGCCAAGGATGTCCTTGGCGGTCAGTGTCTGAAATTCAGCTCTGGTAAGCTTTACAATGTCGCATGCCGTATCATTGAAAAAAGTGACGCGTGGTGATTGGGTCATGTCAAAATTAATGATGGCGCCAGGCACCGCGTTAACCAGGGATTTGAGCCGCTGGTCCGTATCCCTGAGGGCCACCTCGGTACGCCGTTGGTCCGTAATGTCCGCTATGCTGGTTAAATAAACGGGATTTTGATCATTCTCATATCGGATGGACAGGGCGTGTAACTCATGGGTTGCCGTGATGCCGTCCTTGCGTGCGGTGTGATAGGTCATATCCACAGGTGTTCCGTTTTCCAGGTTGCCATTGAGTAAATTAACCAGCAGGTTCGCGTCTTCGGGAAGCATCAGTTTGAGGAGATCTTGATCCTGACTTTTTGGCTTTCTGTCAATGTTTTCAAATAGTTCGGACAGGTTTTGGTTCAGGTAGAGCGAACGCATCCGATCTCCGGTAAACTCGAAGAGTCCCAAGGGAGATACGATGCTGTTAAGCGTGTTGCGAAGCTGGTCCGCTTTTTGCTGCTCCGCTATCTTTCGCTCCATTTCCCGCATCTCAATCAGATTTCGAACCCGATGCCGCACTACGCGAGCGTTAAAAGGCTTCGTGATAAAGTCTGAAGAGCCCAGGTCCAAGGCGCGTACCTGTACATCCACATCGGCATGTTCCGTGCAAATGATCACGGGCAGGTGGGCGAGGGAACGCTGCTGGCGGATGGCGGCTAACGTTTCAAAACCATCCATTACCGGCATGACGATATCTAAAATGACAAGATCAATCTTCGGATGCTTCGCCAAACAATCCAAGGCCTGCTGGCCGTCTCCCGCCTCAAGAACCTTGCATTCCTGTTCGAACAGCATACGAAGAATGACCCGGTTGATCTCCATATCATCAACGACCAGGATGGTCGTCTCGTCCGTCATGATATCTTCCTCCATACAATATATAGAAAATCTATTGTATTCTACCACAAAGGAAGAACGGGTTTCAAGCCATTTTTTAAAGTGAATGGAATATTGTGTGGAATATTTGTGTTTTTCGGCGATTCGTATTAACCTTTTCAAATATGGAGAATTATGATATAATTCACTTTCAACGGAGGGTCGGCGCTTTGCGGCGGCAATTACATCCCGTGGGACACACCGAATAGTCCAGCGGGAAATGATAGGGGAACCTTGCGGGAATGCAGGGGGGGACAGGTGGATGAGGCTGGTCAATATCGGTTTTGGCAATATGGTAACCGCGGAGCGGATTGTGGCGATCGTGGGTCCGGACAGTGCTCCAATCAAGCGTTTGATGCAGGAAGCGCGTGAGCAGAAACGGGTAGTGGACGCCACCCAGGGACGGCGTACCCGTGCCGTGATCATCACTGACAGTGATCATGTGGTACTCTCCGCCATCCAGCCGGAAACGGTTTCCGGGCGGGTTTCCAGCCGAGAAACATCTGAGGAATAGGAGGCAATCCATTCCATGGGAACATCGCGTAAGGGAATGCTTCTGATCATCTCAGGACCATCAGGCACAGGCAAAGGGACGCTGGTTAAGAAGCTGATGAATAGCGATCCCAGTATGCTTTTCTCCTGCAGCGCCACCACCCGTCCTGCCAGGGCGGATGAAATTGAAGGCGTGGATTATCATTTTGTCGACGAGGCTGAGTATGAGAGACTGCTATTGCAGGATGCTTTTTTGGAACATGCCACCGTGCACGGTCATCGATACGGCACGCTGAAGAAAGAGGTGTACGCCAGCCTGGCCCAGGGCAGGAATGTACTGTTGGACATTGACCCTCAAGGCGCCATCCGCGTGATGGAACAAGAGGAGGATTATGTAAGCATCTTCATGCTTCCTCCCAGCTTCAGCGCTCTTAAGGTCCGGCTGCATACACGCAATACGGACGATCCGGCGGAAATCGAGCGCAGGCTGCAGACAGCGCGGGAAGAGATAAAAAACATAGGCCGGTATCAATACGCTGTGGTCAACGATGACCTTGAATTGGCTTTCACGCAGCTTCAATCCATTGTAAATGCTGAAAAGCAGCGTACAAACCGCTTTTTTCCAACTATACCGGAAGAATAACGATAAGGGAGGACCCCAACCATGGCCATCGTAAGCCCTTCGATTGTGGAATTGACTGAGAAAGTGGACAGCCGCTATACCCTGGTGGTAGAAACCAGCAGGCGAGCCAGGCAGCTGGTTGGCGGCGCACAACCGCTGATTGATCCTAAAGAACTGAAACCGTTGATGATCGCAATCGATGAAGTAAATCGGGGATTGTTGACGTATTACCGCGATCCTGAAATGGAGGATTAGCATGCTCCAGGGGAAGTGCGTCGTGATGGGCGTTACGGGCGGAATCGCGGCGTACAAAGCCGCGGAGGTCGTATCACGCCTTCACAAGCTCGGAGCTTCTGTTGATGTGGTAATGACGAAAAATGCCACGCGATTTGTCAGTCCTCTCACTTTTGAGACCCTCAGCAACCGGCCTGTGACGGTAGATATGTTTAACCGGGAAGCCGCTTGGGAGGTAGGGCATGTTGCTCTTGCCCAGAGGGCGGATCTGCTGCTGGTGGCTCCGGCCACGGCAAATGTGATCGCCAAGCTGTGCCACGGCATCGCGGACGATATGTTGACGACAACGGTACTGGCTACAAAAGCCCCGGTCTTGCTTGCCCCGGCTATGAACACCGCCATGTGGGAGGCGACCGCTACCCAGCAAAACCTAGCTGTTTTGCTGGCGCGCGGCGTACAAACGGTGGGTCCGTGCTTCGGTACACTGGCTTGCGGGGATACGGGCGCAGGCCGCATGAGCGAACCGGGTGAAATTATACGGTCGGCACTGCGGCTGCTTTGCTCTCGGCAGGATATGAAAGGTTTACGGGTGCTGGTGACGGCCGGGCCAACCCGGGAACGGATCGATCCGGTACGGATATTGAGCAACGATTCCTCCGGAAAGATGGGATACGCCTTGGCTGAGACTGCCAGAAACCGTGGCGCGGAAGTGCTGTTGATTTCGGGACCGGTAACCTTAGCGCCGCCGGAAGGGGTTAGGCTGATGTCCGTGGAGAGCACCGCCGAACTCTACGAGGCCATGATCGGCCTTTGTCAGGAGCAAGACCTGATTGTTCAGGCGGCAGCGCCCGCCGACTACCGGGTTTCAAGCATCAGCCCGCAGAAGATTAAAAAGCATGCTGGCCAGAATATGATTCTCGAATTTGTGGAAAATCCCGATGTTGCACGAGCCATTGGGGAGCGCAAGCAGACGGGTCAAGTGTTGGTTGGATTTGCGGCCGAGACGGAAAATTTATTGGAGAATGCTCGTGAGAAGCTGCGGAATAAGCATCTGGACATGGTAGTAGCCAATGACATAACTCAGGAAGGTGCAGGCTTTGGAGCGGATACCAACGTGGCAACTTTGATCACGGCGGCAGGGGAGAAAAGCTACCCCAAGTTGTCCAAGCGGGCATTGGCTGATTGCATCTGGGATGAAGCGATGACTTTGAGATGCCCGTCGGCCGATGCAACCACCCACAGCACTTATCCGCCTACGTAAACTCCCTGTAAATTCCCGTAAAATTCCGGTTCCGGGCGTATTGACAAATACGCCCGCGGTAGGTATGATATATTTTACCGCCGCCTCAACAGGCGCTGGGGAGCATAGCTCAGCTGGGAGAGCATCTGCCTTACAAGCAGAGGGTCACAGGTTCGAGCCCTGTTGTTCCCACCATTTCATGGCCCGGTAGTTCAGTTGGTTAGAATGCCAGCCTGTCACGCTGGAGGTCGAGGGTTCGAGCCCCTTCCGGGTCGCCATT
>WRHG01000066.1 GCA_009783365.1 Clostridia bacterium
TGGCCAGTATTTTGACCGACCTGATGATCGACGCCCCTACTATCGCGGCGGGGCTCTTGCACGACACGGTAGAGGATTGCAATGACATCACCCTTGACAAAATCCGCAAGGAGTTTGGGGACGAGGTGGCCCTGCTGGTGGATGGGGTTACCAAGCTGGATAAGATCGACTTTACCAACCGGGAGGAGCAGAAGGCCGAATCCCTGCGCAAGATGATCCTGGCCATGTCCAAGGACATCCGCGTGGTGATCATCAAGCTGGCGGACCGGTTACACAACATGCGCACCCTCCGATTTCAGCCGGAAAACCGGCAGGAAGCCATCGCGGAGGAGACCATCGATATCTTTGCGCCCCTGGCTCACCGGTTGGGCATGAATTCCGTAAAACAGGAGCTGGAGGATTTAAGCTTTAAATACATAGACCCGCAAGCCTTCCATGACATCGCTCAAAAGGTTGGCCTGCGCAGGAGCCAGCGGGAAGAGAACATCCGCCTTGTGATCAACGAACTGGGCGAAAAGCTGGACGCCCAGCACATCCGTTACGAAATGGACGGCCGTCCCAAGCATCTGTATTCCATCTACCAAAAAATGCAAGAGCAGGGAAAGTCCTTTGATCAGATTTACGACCTGATCGCAGTACGGGTGCTGGTGGAAACGGTCCAGGACTGTTACACCGTGCTGGGCATTGTCCATACCCTATGGAACCAGATTCCCGGCAGGTTTAAGGACTATATTTCCGTTCCTAAGAGCAATATGTACCAGAGCCTTCACACAACCCTGAACGGCGGGCGCAGGATGCCCTTCCTCTTTGAGATACAAATCCGTACCTGGGAGATGCACAGGGTGGCGGAGTTTGGCGTGGCAGCCCATTGGCGTTACAAGGAGGGCGGCGGAGAGGGGGATTTGGACAATAAACTTTATTGGCTCCGGCAAATCCTGGACTGGCAAAAAGAAACCCGGGACAGTCGGGAATTCATCGATTCCCTCAAAACGGATCTGTTCAGCGAGGAAGTGCTCCTGTTTACTCCGAAGGGGGATATTGTTAGCATGCCGCGAGGCGCCACGCCCATTGATTTCGCTTACCGGATCCACAGCGGCGTAGGCAACCGCTGCGTAGGCGCGAAGGTAAACGGGCGAATTGTGCCCCTGGAAACCATGCTGGAAACCGGAGACCGGGTGGAAATACTTACCTCATCCGCGTCAAAGGGCCCCAGCATGGATTGGCTGAAGATTGTAAAAACCCAACAGGCCCGTTCCAAAATCCGCCAGTTTTTTAAGAAGGAACTTAGGGGCGAAAACGTGGCCAAGGGCCGCGATATGCTTGAGAAGGAAGCCAAACGTCGGGGCGCGGCTTTGCCCGCTCTTACCAAGCCGGAGTTCTATGAGCCATTGCTGAAGCGCTATGCTTTCCAGGAGTTGGATGACATCTACGGAGCGGTAGGGTATGGCGGCATCGCTGCCGCCTATGTGGTCGGCCGGCTTTTGGAGGAACAGCGCAGGACCGAGGCCCCGGTGATTCCCAAGGTGCAGGAGGTCAGCCAGCAGGAGGTTCAAAAACAGCTTGGCAAGCCCAGCCACGGTGTATATGTGAAGGGTGAAAGCGGTATGTTGGTGCGCATCGCCCGCTGTTGTAACCCGGTGCCAGGGGATGAAATTGTCGGATACATTACCCGGGGGCGCGGAGTGACGGTCCACAAGGCGGATTGCCTGAATGCCGCCAACTCAGAGCAGGAGCGCATGGTGGAGGTTAGTTGGGCGGATAGCGCCAACAATACGGCATTTAACGCCACCATCAGCATGATTGCCTATGACCATGTGAGTCTGCTGGGTGAGTTGGCGCTGTTTATCGGCAACATGGACGTACCCATTGCGGCCGTCAGCGCCAAACGGGACGAAAAGCACAAGACCAGCGTGATCACCATGGTGATCCAGGTGAAATCCAGAGATCAGCTGGACCGGGTACTTAAGCAGTTGCACAACCGTTCCGACATCATTGAAATTTACCGGGGTTCTGCGTAAACAGAGGGAAAAGGGGGAAGAAATCCATCATGCGAGCTGTGGTTCAGCGGGTAAGCGAAGCTTCCGTGACCGTGGAAAGCAGGATCATCGGGCAGATTCGCCGCGGGCTGGTGGTGCTGCTGGGCGTGGAGGAAGGCGACGGAGCGCAGGATATGCGCTATATGGCCGATAAGGTGCCGTGTATGCGCATCTTTGAGGATGATGCGGGCAAAATGAATCGGTCCCTGCTGGATACGGGCGGATCACTGCTGGTGGTCAGCCAGTTTACGCTTTTGGGCGATGTCCGGGGAGGACGGAGGCCCAGCTTTACCGCCGCCGCGAAGACGGAGGCGGCCGTGCCGCTGTATGCAGAGCTGGTGGAGCACTGGCGCGGACAAGGTATACACGTTGAAACCGGAGCTTTTGGTGCAGAGATGGACGTGGGCCTTGTGAACGACGGGCCGGTGACGATTCTGCTGGATTCCCGGAAAAGGTTTTAGCGTGAATCGCCATGGGGAAGGAGCTGAACCAATGCCCGCCATCACCGTGGAATGCCTGGTTGTGGGCCCCTGTCAAACGAACTGTTACCTGGTAGGAAACCGCGGCGGCAGAGAACTGTTCGTGGTGGACCCGGGAGGAGACGGAGAGAACATCCTTCAAGCGGTAGGAAACCGAAAACCCGTGGCCATGATAGCGACTCATGGCCATTGCGATCATATCGGCGGGGCGGACGTTCTATGCGCGCATTTTGGCATCCCCCTATATATACACAGCGCTGACATCCCCAAGCTCGCCAGCGCCCGGCTGAATGAAAGCGAACGGTTTTTCGCGCCCATGACCGTCAGCACGCCGGGTATCGCCCTTGCGGAGGGCCAGCGCCTTTCCCTGGCGGGCATTGAGTTGACGGTATGGCACACGCCCGGCCACAGCGGGGGAAGTTGTTGTTTTATGTTGCCCGGGCATCAAGGTGTTTTTTGCGGAGATACCCTTTTTGACGGAGGATATGGCCGGACGGATTTTCATGACGGCAACTTTGAGGATTTGAAGCGATCTCTGCGCCGCCTTTTTGCTGTTAGGCCGCGCATCAAGGCTTACCCGGGCCACGGGCCAGGTACCTTTGCCGGGCAGGACAAGGCGGAGGGCTTATATCAATGAACCGGGTTGGAATCCGCGTCCTTCTGAACACGCCTTTGCCCGGTTTTGCCAATGAGCTTTGCGATGTGCTGAAGCTGTTCTTTCCGGTGGAAGCCTTTTCCTGGAAGAAAATCCCATCCGGAGGATCCTGTGGGGGCGAGGATGACGGAGAACCTCTTTATCATGACTTTCGCGAGGAAAGCGGAACCTGGTATTGCCGTTTTGCCTTTCGCGGGAGAGAAGCCCGCCGGCAGACTGCGGTTCCCCCGTCCCTGGAAGAGGGCCGTCGCGACATTGTGGTAAAACGCCTGCAAAAGCGGCTATGCAAGCTGACCTTGTATGACCTTCTGAAAATCCTTACAGGGCTGCGTCCTTCCTGGGGAGCGCTCACAGGTATCCGGCCCACCCGCCTGGTATACGAGAATCTGGCTCATGGCATGAGCCTTCCGGAAAGCGCGGCTGCCTTGACGCGGGATTTTGACGTGCCTCCGGAAAAAGCGGAGCTTCTCCGGCACATTGTGGAGACGCAGCGAACCCTGCCGCCGCCGGCCCCCGATGAAGCTGATGTATACATCTCCATTCCATTTTGCCGTACCCGTTGCGCCTACTGCTCCTTCCCCGGAGAAGCCCTAGGCCGTGCCGGCAAAGCGGAGGCCTACCTGGCTGCCCTGGGAGAGGAGATGGAAGCCTCCGCCCATATGATGGCCGGGGCGGGCATCCGGCTCCGGGCTCTCTACATCGGCGGCGGTACGCCCACATCCATCGGAGAGGAGGCGTTCAGCGACTTGTTGGACCGGGTGTCGCGGACCTTTCCCCATCCTGTAGAGTTTACCGTGGAGGCGGGCAGGCCGGATACCCTCACCCGCGGTAAGCTGGATGTCATGTTGTCCCTTGGCGTAACCCGAATCAGCATCAACCCTCAAACCATGAACGACCTTTCCCTGCGCCGCATCGGAAGGGGCCATACCGCCGGGGAGATAGAGGAGGCCTTCGCCCTGGCTCGGGAGACGGGCTTTGCCAATATCAACATGGATGTAATCGCGGGCCTGCCGGGGGAGGAAGAGGCGGATTTTGCCCATACCCTAGAGAAAATCGGTGAGCTGGCGCCGGACAGCCTGACGGTGCATGTGCTGGCCATTAAGCGGTCCAGCCGCCTCCATCTGGAGAGCCTGGCGGAGGCTAATAGCAGGAACGCCGGTCCGGTTCAGCCGGAGGGACCCACTTCTGGATGCCTTCCCAGCGGCGGGGCGGTTGCCCGCATGGCGGCGCTGGGGGAGGAGGCCGCCTCCCGGCTGGGCATGGTGCCTTACTATATATATCGCCAAAAATACATGGCGGGGCAGCAGCAAAACATAGGCTATGCCCGGCCCGGAGCAGCCTGTCTTTACAACGTGGACATCATGGAGGAGAATGCCTCCATTGTGGCGGTGGGCGCGGGCGCCATCAGCAAGCGGGTGTTTCCTGACCGGGAACTGCGCATTGAGCGGGCACCCAATGTCAGTGATGTATCCACATACCTGCGCCGTACAAGGGAAATGATGGAGCGCAAGGAAAGACTCTTTATCAGAACGGATGGAATAAGGGAGGGCTGACGATGGATCATCGGGTGTTGATCGCGCTGGATCAGGGAACCACCAGTTCACGGGCCGTTGTCTTTGACCAAAGCGGGTATATGCTGGCATCCCACGGCTTGGAGTTCAAGCAGCACTATCCCCAGCCCGGCTGGGTGGAACATGACCCGGAGGATATACTGAACACGCAGGTGAACGCGCTGCATACCGCGGTAAAGGTTAGCGGCATAGCGCCGGAGCGGATTGCCGCCGTAGGCATCACCAACCAGCGGGAAACCACCCTTCTATGGGAGAAGGACACCGGGCGCTGCATACACCCGGCTATTGTGTGGCAATGCCGCCGCACCGCGCCCCTTGTGGAGCGGCTTAAAAAGGAAGGACACGCAGAGAAAATTCGTCAAAAAACCGGCCTGGTGCCGGACGCATATTTTAGCGGCACCAAACTGCAATACCTCTTAGACCTGCCGGGCATGAGGGAGCGGGCTCGGAGGGGGGAACTGTGCTTTGGTACGGTGGATTCCTTTCTGGTCTGGCACTTGGTGGAGGGACGCCCCCATGTGACGGATGCCACCAACGCGGCGCGAACCATGCTTTTTAACCTGCATACCCAGGACTGGGATCAGGATTTGCTGGATTTGATGGATATTCCCAGGGAAGTGCTGCCTCGGGTGGTAGACAGCGCTTATGTGATCGGAAACCTTCGGGGAGAGATACTGGGCAGGCCCATCCCAGTGGCGGCCATGGCTGGGGATCAGCATGCTTCTCTTTTTGGACAGGCGTGCTTTCAGGCGGGCATGGTAAAAAACACCTACGGAACCGGGTGCTTTATGCTGATGAACACCGGATCCTCGCCGGTGGAGAGCCAAAACGGACTGCTCACCACCATGGCCTGGCGGCTTCAGGGACAACCTACCTTTGCCCTGGAGGGCAGCGTATTTATGGGCGGAGCCGCTATTCAGTGGCTGCGGGATGAAATGGGTATGCTGGAAACCGCGGCCCAGAGCGAGCAAATCGCCCAGAGCATCCGGGACACGGACGGCGTCTTCCTGGTGCCCGCTTTTACGGGGCTTGGAGCGCCTCATTGGGACATGTACAGCCGAGGAACCATCGTGGGGATCACCCGCGGAACCGGAAAGGGCCATATCATCCGGGCCGCGCTGGAGGCCATCGCTTACCAGAGCCATGATCTCTATGCCGCCATGGCGGCAGACAGTGGCCGCGTCCCTTCCCAAATGAGGGTGGACGGCGGCGCCAGCGCCAATGGGTTTTTGATGCAGTTTCAGGCGGACATCCTGGGTATTCCCGTGGTGCGCCCCGTGGTGCTGGAAACCACTGCCCTGGGTGCCGCGCTGCTGGCGGGCCTTGCTGTGGAACTATACGCCGGCAAGGAAGAGGCGGCTGCTTGCGTTAAGCCCGACCTTACCTTCCATCCCAATATGGACGATAGCCTCCGAAAGTCGGCCCTCCATGGCTGGCGGCGTGCCGTGGAGCGCGCGAAAGGCTGGGTGGAGCAAGGGTAGAGCGGGCGTTACCGGTATTGCATCCGGATACGGATGTCTTGATCGTAGTTGCCGAAGCGCCGGCCGAAGATCGTCAGGCCTCCGGCGTTTTCCGTGTCCTTGGGCGCGCCGATGCGCAGCACCAGATTTGTGGCGTGACGGATATTGATATCTTCCAGCGTTACGTCCGATCTCTTGCCGCCGTCGATGAAGGTACCGACCTGGTTAACCGACAGCAGTTTGAACAGGCCGTATTGGTTCCAATTCCTGTCCCACCAGGCGGGGTTGTAAATGCCGCGTGTTCGTCCAAAATCGCCGGGGCTGGTCCATGTGCAAAGGGTGACCCCGTTGAGGCTGAAAGTGATGTCGCTGGGCCAATCGTCTGAGGATCCCGGCGCCTCGCTGGCAAGTTCCATCGAAATTTGCAGCTCGACGGCCTGCTGGTTGGGCTTAAGAAAATTAGGCAGCAGGTATTCCACAAATCCGTGGCCGAGCCAAAGAATGCTTGCGTTTACACGTTCTGGCGAAGCAAAATAACGCGGATCGTCCACCTCGCCGATCAAGCGCTCCGGTGTGGCCAGCCCGCAAGTTGGAAAGGCTTCGTAATTCGAGTATTGCCCTACGCCGATTTCCGTTTCATAGACGTTGATATTACGCGTGGCATGGGCGGGATCGATCAGCACTCGCTGTTCGGCGGCGCTGCATGCGCGCTGTATGCCATGCTTTCCGGATGTAAAAGCCACCGTTAAAAATCCGGTGTCCGCCAGCATCTTGATGTGTGGGGTCAGCGCCCCGCCGGTGATCTGCAGCGCTTCCGCGATCTCCGTCATGCTCATGGTGCCCTTTTCATAAAGCATCTCCAAGATGGCGATGCGCGTAGAGGATGCCAGGCTTTTAAACACCGGCAGACCCTCGCGCAGATTGATCACATGCAGCAACGGTTTCCCCTCCTTGTCCGAGTCCTAATGCTATCATATCAAAAAAAGGGCAAAAGCGCCACTTTTATTTTTGTTTTTTCTAAAAAGAAAAACTTTTTAGAAAGTATGCACAAACTATTGACAATTCCGTGTTCAGAGTGCTATAGTTCAATTATGGTTTTCCATTTTTGGTTTTGGAAATACAAAAGTAAAATCGGAAGGAGGTATATCCGTCCGGGCGTTCCGACTCATTCGCCTGTCATATATAATATAGAGGAGGTAACCACCATGAAAAGGTTTTTTGCAACCCTGCTGTTCACCGTGATGCTGGCCAGCCTGACTGTGCCGGCGATGGCTGCCGAAGCCACAACCGTGACGTTCTGGACTTTCCAGGCCGCCCACGCCACGTTTATGAATGACGCCGCGGCGCGCTGGAACGAAGCGTACCCGGATCGTCCAATCGACTTGAAATCCGAAACCCTGGGCTATGACGACCTGCACAACAACCTGTTGATTTCGCTGCAGACCGGAACCGGCGCACCGGATCTGGCGGATATTGAGATTTCCATGTACGCGAACTTTATTACCGGCGAAGAGGCTTACATCCCGTTGGTGCCGCTCAACAGCATTGTGGAGCCCGATCAGGATAGCCTGATCATGGGCCGCTTTGACAACTACGCGAATTACGGCAACTACTATGGCGTCGATTATCATGTGGGAGCGGCGGCCATGATGTACAATAAAGAGATATTGGACGATGCCGGCGTGGACATCTCCGCCGTTAAAACCTGGGCCGATTTTGTGGAGGCCGGCAAGGCAGTGAAGGAAAAGACCGGCAAGTACATGATGGCGGCGGAAACCACGGAACATTGGACTTACTACCCGCTGATCACCCAACAAGGCAGCGATTTCTTCGACAAGGCCACCGGCGAGGTCATCTTGGACAACCAGATCAACGTGGATACCCTGCAATGGCTGCTGGACGGCGTTAACGAAGGTTATTTTGTAGCTATGCCTGGCGGCTTCTGCCATTCCGAGGAATGGTACGCCTATATGAACGAGAGCAATGTTGCCTGCATTGCCATGCCGCTGTGGTATCTGAACCGCTTCACCGATTACATGCCCGATCTGAATGGCAAGATGGCGGTGACCACGATGCCCGTATGGACGGAAGGCGGCGGCAACTCCGCCGGCTTGGGCGGCACCGGCACGTCCATCACCAACCAGTGCCAGAATATCGATTTCGTGAAAGAGTTTCTGTATTTTTCCAAGATATCCCGGGAGGGCGCCATACGCACCTGGACGGAGCTTGGCTTCGACCCGATCCGGACAGACATCTACGATGATCCTGAAATGACCCAACCCAACCGTTTTACGGACTACTTTGGCGACAATATTTATGATGTAATGGGCGCTACCGCCGCCTCAATCACCTCTCTTTCCACCAGCAACGCCCTCTTCCCCGAGGCATTGACATTGGTGCAGAAGACCGTTATGTTCGAGGTGCTCTCCGAGAAGAGCAAGGACCCGGCCGACTCCCTGACCAACGCGGCCAATCAGCTGCGCTCGCTGCAATAAGCCCGAATACGCGGGAACCGCCGGTTTTTTCCGGCGGTTCCCGTCAGCGATTCTGCCGGTAGGGAGGGATGCCCATGGCGGGAAACACCTTGAAGCAGAGCACCCGGCTGTCTGCTCCGAAAAGGGGCTTGGGAGCGGGTTTTTTCCATTCCAAAAAGGTGGTGCCCTACGTATTCGCCAGCCCGTTCATCCTTTTTTTTCTGATTTTCTTTCTATATCCCATCTGCTATACGGGCTACATGAGCCTTTATTCCGTGAAGGGCTTCGCGCCGCCGCAATTTTCAGGGTTTGGCAACTATGCACTGTTACGGAACGATTATTTTATTAAAGCGGTAGCCATTAGCGGACGCTATACCTTCTGGACCTGCCTGATCCTCATTCCGGTACCGCTGGTGCTTGCCAGCGTGCTCAATTCCGGCTCGGTCAAACGCGCCAACGCCATGAAATCAGCACTGTTTATACCGGCGCTGACATCGGTCGTCATGGCGGGCCTGTTTTACCGTTATGCCTTTTCCGCCAATGAAAACGCGGTGTTCAATGTCATCCTTCAGCAAATCGGCCTGCCAAAACAGGATTG
>WRHG01000067.1 GCA_009783365.1 Clostridia bacterium
CAGCCGCATATAAAAGGCTTTAATATCCTTGGGATAGTCATAGACGAACACAGGGCGGCCAAAGTGTTTCTCACTTAAGTGCCGTTCGTGCTCCGTTTGCAGATCCATCCCCCAGCGCACTGGGTACTCAAACGCCTGACCGCTGCGCTGTAAAATATCGACGGCCTCGGTATAGGAACACCGGGCAAAATCGCTGTTTGCAATGGAGTGAAGCCTATCGAGCAGACCTTTTTCCACAAAGTTGTCCAGGAATTGCATCTCTTCCGGGGCTTGCTCCAAGACGCTGACGATGACATATTTTAGCATGTCCTCCGCTATGCTCATGTCGTCAGACAGGTCGGCGAAAGCCATCTCCGGCTCCACCATCCAAAACTCCGCTGCGTGGCGGGGCGTATTGCTTTTTTCCGCCCGAAAAGTGGGTCCGAAGGTATATACATTGCGGAATGCCATGCAATACGCCTCTGCGTTCAACTGACCGCTGACCGTGAGACTGGCCTGCCGGCCAAAGAAATCCTGCCCGAAGTCAACTTGCCCCTCCTCCGTGCGGGGCGGGTTTTCCATGTTCAAGACGGTTACCTGAAACATCTCTCCCGCGCCCTCGCAGTCGCTTGCGGTAATGATAGGGGTGTGCACATACACGAACCCCCGCTCGGCAAAGAAAGCGTGTAAAATTTGCGCCGTCAGGGACCGGATGCGAAAGACCGCATAGAAGGTATTGGTACGAGGCCGCAAATGGGCGATGGTTCGCAGGAATTCGAAGGAGTGGCGTTTCTTTTGCAGTGGGAAGTCCGGTTCCGAATCGCCCACAAGCTCAACGCTTTTTGCCTTTAGCTCAAAGGGTTGCTTCATATCCGGAGTCGGCACAAGTTCGCCCATGGCCCGAATGGCGCTGCCCTGGCTTACCTTCACCGCTTCCGCGAAACGCTCCGTCTTTCCATCCTCCAGCACAATTTGCAAATTTTTGAAAAACGTGCCGTCGTTCAGCTCGATGAAGCCAAAAGCCTTGCTGTCCCGTACGGTACGCACCCAGCCGGATACGGTGATTTCCGGTATGCCGTGGGTATGCGCCATCTGATAGAGCTCCTTAACGGATTTGTTGCTCATCCTTGGTACCTCCTAAACGGGCTTTTTGCCCAGCATTGCAGCGCCAATGATTCCCGCCTCCGCACCCAGTTTGGCAATTTCTATCCGTGCGAAGGGCATCCCTTTATATAGCAGATACCGTGGTACCTGCTTCCGTATGGCGTCCAGCAGGAAACTGCCCGCTTTGCTGAGCCCGCCTCCAAGCACGATCATTTCCGGGTCCAGGAATGCGATGATGGTATTGATAGCCTTGCTCAGATTGTCCACATACCGGTGGAATACCTTCATTGCCGCGTCGTCGCCCTCCCTCGCCGCATCGAACACCATCTTGGCGTTGAGCTTGCTTACATCGCCGCGGCACAGGCGCCCGATCAAGCTTTCGGGATAATCCGTCATAGCCTCCCTGCCCATGCGGATGACCGCCGTGGCGCTGCAGTACCGCTCCAGGCAGCCGTCGTTCCCGCAAGTACACGGCTCTCCGTCGATGTCCATAAAAATATGTCCGATCTCGCTGCCTATTCCATGGAACCCGCTCCAGGGGCGGCCCTCGATAACAATTCCGCCGCCGACGCCTGTGCCCAGGGTAAGGAACACGCTGCTGTGACATCCGGCGCTGACGCCGCATACACTTTCAGCAAAACCGGCTACCGTAGCATCGTTGCTGATAAAAACGGGTTGATTAATGTATTTTCGCAGCTCGTCGCGCAAAGGCACATCTTTCCAGGCCATGTTGGGGCAGAAGATTACCATACCGGTCCGCTGATCCGCGATGCCTGGTATTCCTACGCCGATGGCGGCCACATCCTCCTCCCGGCAACCGGCTTCCTTCAGCACGCGAAGCGCGCAGTGCCCCATATCGCGGATGATTTCCTCGTAGGGCCTGCCCACCAGGGTAGGTATCTCCTCCCTGTATAATATCAGGCCGTCCGTGTTGGTCACACCGACGTGGATACCGGTGCCTCCAACGTCAATTCCGATGAATACCATATTCTCCTCCTGTGCCTCGTTTACTCGTCCCTGCTATGGGTGATCATTTCATTGAGACGGCGGTCCAACTCATGGGCGGCGCTGTAACCCAGCCGCTTTAAGCTCATGTTTCGGGCTGCCACCTCTATGATGATGGCTACATTGCGCCCCGGACGCACAGGCATGACCTGATATGGGATTTTAACATCCAAAATAGTGATGGTTTCCTCGGTAAGTCCCAACCGGTCATATTCCTTTTGGGTGTCCCAATTCTCCATATGAATTGCCATGTCTATGGACTTGCTGAGGATAACCGAGCCAACGCCGTAGAGAGCCCGTATGTCGATGATGCCGATTCCGCGAATTTCCATGAAGTGCCGTACCATTTCGGGCGCTTCACCGATGAGCCGGTCGTCCGCTACCCGGCGAATATCCACCACATCGTCCGCGGCTAACTGGTGCCCCCTCTTAACCAGTTCCAGCGCGGCTTCGCTTTTGCCCACGCCGCTCGCCCCGGTAAGCAACACGCCAACGCCGTATACGTCCACCAGCACCCCGTGCTGGGTGATGTGGGGCGCTAGACAGCGGTTCAGATGCATGATCACCTGCAATGAAAGCTTAGTCGTTTTAGAGGTGCTCTGGAATACGGGAATATCGTTCTTTTTTGCGATTTTCAGCAGTTCCTGGGGAGGATTCATATCCCAGCAGATGATAATGCAGGGCAGGTCGTGGCTCATGTACTTTTCCAGTACAGAGGTCCGCGCGCCGGAATCCAAAGATTCCAGATAGGTCATTTCCACCCTGCCGATTACCTGGGGCTGTTCGGAGGCAAAGTACTCGTAAAATCCGCAGAACTGCATACCGGGCCGGTTTATATCTGCGCTCGCAATGTTCATATCCGATTTGGATGTGCCGGATAGCACTTTCAAATTGAGTTTTTGAACGAAATCCTCAATGTCGATCATTTCTTCTCCTTTGGAATGCGGCCAAACACATGTTCCCGCACAAAGCGGGCGGGGCCGTCCTGCCCGTTGGGCAGGCAGGTATAGCGCGCGGCGTGTTTCACCTCGTCTCTGGCATTGCCCACGGCTACGCTGTTTTCACTGAAACCAAGCATGCTCAAATCATTGAGGCTGTCACCAAAAACCAACGTGTTTTGGGGGTTGATCCCTATACGCGCTCCTAACCGCCGCAAAGCATCCCCCTTTGTCCCCCCCTTGGGCGCGACCTCCAGATAAGTCGGTTTGCTGATAGAGAATATTGCCGCATCCCCGAATTCTTTTTTGGAGCGCTCAAAAAGCTCCGCGATGAGGCGCGGCTCGCCGATCCCCAGTAGTTTTGGGGTGTCAAAGGTAACAAACGAAACCAAATCCCCTACTTCGATACCCATCATCCCGGAGGAACGCTTATACCCCTCGCTGTGCCGGCATTCCTTCGCATAGTAGAAGCAGCTGCCATGATATACTTGCGTATGGCAGCGGTTCTCCAGCCAAAAACCGCAAATTTGACGTGTGAGTTCCGCGGACATAGCCAGCCCCTCCATCAGGCTATGGTCGGCGTTCACCAGTTGCGCTCCGTTGCAGGCGATATAGGGCATGCCCGTTTTGAGAAGCTTCATATAAGGTTCCATGCTGGGTTGGGCCCGGCCGCTGGCGGGAATGAATCGAATGTTCCTATTCAGGCACTCCTTCACCACATCCAAGGTGTAGTCGCTGATCCGGCCCTCTTCATTAAAAAGCGTATCGTCCATGTCGGTCACAATGGTATCAATTTTCATGGCAAGCAGGGCTGTCACCCCGGATTCACCTCCCGTTTCGTCTGTTCTTTGTTTCCGGGGCGGCAATTCTGAAAAAAGCGCTTGAGCTGCGCCCGTGCTTCTTCCTCCAGAAGTCCGCCGACGCAGGGTACCCGATGGGAGAAAGCGGAGTCCTGCGGAATGGCATACACGCTTTCCACACAACCCTGACGTTCATCCCTGGCTGCGAAGTAGCACATACCGAGGTGTGCCATCACCAGCGCCCCGGCGCACATGGGGCAAGGTTCCAACGTGACATACAGAGTGCAATCGCTCAGACGTCTTCGCCCCAAGGCTTTCGCGGCATCCCGCAGCGCCAGCATTTCGGCGTGGGCAAAGGGGTCTCTGTCCAACTCCCTGCGATTATGGGCTTTCGCAATGATCATTCCCCCCTGCGCCACCACCGCGCCAACGGGGATATCTCCCTGGCGCCCGGCCTCCTCCGCGATCTCCAGTGCAATGCGCATAAATGTCTCGTGAAGCATTGCCTATGCCTCCGCAGCGCCGGCGGGTTCCCCTTCCAAACCGGCAATCGCAGGGCTGGCCGGCTCTAAACACGCCGCCCGCTCCGCTTTGCAGTTCACCTCATCGGCTTCTCGGAAAGCAGGCAAAACTTCGTGCAGGCAGCGCCGCATATCACCGCCTTCGCGCAGGCAGCTTTCCAAGGTTTCCAGCATTTTTTCCATGCTCTCCATGCTGATGGTCTCCGGCTTGGCAATAAAGATTTTTTCCCTTTCCGTGCGGGTGATCCCCTCGCCGTCCAGCAAGAGCTCCTCATATAGTTTTTCTCCCGGCCGAAGTCCCGTATATACGATCTCTGCCTTGGGGCTGCCGCGCCGGGCATAAATCTGGATCATCCGCTCGGCCAGTTCACGTATTTTCATGGGCTGCCCCATATCCAGCACAAAGAGCTCTCCGCCCTTTGCAATGGACGCCGCTTGCAGAACAAGCCGAGCCGCTTCGGGAATGGTCATGAAGTAGCGGATGATATCGGGGTGGGTCAGAGTCACCGGGCCGCCTGAGCGGATTTGTCGTTCAAAAAGCGGAACCACGCTGCCATGAGACCCCAGCACATTGCCGAAACGAACGGCTGTGAACTCAGTCCGGCCCTGTTGATTCAGCGCTTCGATAATCATTTCCGCCAAACGCTTGGTACAGCCCATCACATTGGTTGGGTTCACCGCTTTATCGGTGGAGATCAGCACGAAACGCCGAACACCGTTTTGCATGGCTGCCCGGGCTGTGGCATAGGTGCCGAACACATTGTTTTTAACAGCCTGGGAAGGGCAGTCCTCCATTAAGGGAACATGTTTGTGCGCGGCCGCGTGCAGCACAATTTCCGGTAAAAACTCTTGAAAGACCTCTTGAAGGCGTTGGTCATCCCGGATTGAACCCACCCGTAGAAGAAGCTTGTCCCGCAAATTTTGCCGGTATTGTTCCTGCACTTGAAAGAACAGGTCGTACATATAGTTTTCGCTTATATCATACAGTACGATTTTCTTTGGTGCAAAAGACAGGAGCTGGCTGCAAAGTTCTCCTCCGATGGAGCCGCCGCCGCCTGTGATCAACACCGTCTTGTCCCTAAAAACCTCCGCCACCTGGATCATGTCCATCTGCTCTTCCTGGCGGCCCAGCAGGTCGTTGATGTTGATATCCCGCGCAATGCTTGTAGTCCCCGCCTCCCGGTTTACATCTTGCAGTGCCGTCACCCGCCGTACCCGGCATCCTGTAGCAAGGCATTTTTCCATCAATGGCTTGAGTACTCCGGTGGGGGTGGCGATGGCGATGATGATTTCATCAATTTGATAATCCGAAGCCAAACGGAGGATATTGCCTGTACCCCACACGACAGGTACGCCCTTCATCTTTGCCCCTGTGCGATTTTTATCATCGTCCACCACGATCACAGGCGCGCAGTCTCCATACCGGCCGCTTTGGATATCTCTCACTACGTTGGCCCCGGCCCATCCCGCGCCAATTACCATAACCTTTTGGGTTTTATCATTACGGCGGGAGGAACTGCGGCTGGTCACAAGCACCTGGTATGCCAGCCGTGAGCCTCCTAACAAAACGGTGAGAAGAATCCAAAAAAGGAGATATACCGTCCTGTGCAGCAAGTGGTCATTCACGGGTTGGGTAAACGCGTAACGGATTAACGAATAGGCGTACGTCGCCAATGCGCCCGCAAGGGTGGTCACTGCAATTTGGACGGTCGAGTTTGCCGACGCGTACTGCCACATGTTCCTGTACATCCCAAAGGCCCAAAAGGATAGTACGCAGAGAGACGTCATTACCGGGGCGATATGAATATACCGCATAAAGAATTCCTGTGGAACGGAGACCTCAAATCGGAGCTGTTGAGCCATGATCATAGCCATGTTCACCAGCGCAACGTCCAACAGCATCCATAACAGTGTGCGTACGGTGTGATTCATTTTGGGTTTCCAGGACATCTCACGGAATCCCCCAATCCATAATAGGGCTGCGGATCGTAACCGACCCTACGATTATAGCACAGTTCATCCTCCATGCAAACAGCCCCGCGAAACAGCCATCGGTTGCGCAGGATATGGAATCGTGTTACAATTAGGCATCCGCAGGCTGGCCAATTGTAATTGTGACCTTCAGAAAGGAAGCATGCATGGCAAACATAACAGATTTGATTGCGGAAGGAAAAGCAAAGCGTGTTTACGCAACCGACAACCCGGATGAGGCTGTTATATACTACCGGGATGAAACCTTTGCGTTTCACGGACTTAAACGCGGTCGGATCATTGGCAAGGGCGAGATCAACAACCTTATCTGTCAGTACATGTTTACGCTGCTGAATGAAAAGGGTATACCCAATCATTTTATTCACAGGATTGATAACCGGTGCTCGCTTGTGAAAAGGGTGGAGATCATTCCGGTTGCGTTGAAAATTCGCAATATCGTGGCGGGCAGCCTGGCCAGGCGCATCGGTTTTTCTGAGGGAACGCGCCTTGACAATACGGTGGTGGAATACTGTCTAAAGGACTCCGACCTGGATGACCCGCTGCTGAATGCGACGCATATCACGGCTATGTGCCTGGCTACGCAGGACGAAATAAAGGCCATGGAGGATATCAGCCTTCGCGTCAATGATATTTTGCTGGAATGTTTAAGCGACATCCAGATTGAGCTGATTGATTTTAAACTCGAATTCGGACGTTTTCACGGCCAGATTTTGCTGGCGGATGAAATTTCGCCGGACACCTGCCGTTTTTGGGACGCCCGTACCCATGAACCTTTGGACATCGACCGATTCCGGCGGGATTTGGGCAATGTGGAGGAAGCTTACCGGGACGTGCTCCACCGGCTGACCGGTTATGTGCTGCAAAGCGGCGAGGAAGAATAGGCTTCAGACAATGCCGGCAGGCGCATGTTAAGCTTGTGCGAAATCATATAATACACGAAAATCAGACAATCCCTTCGAAATCGTATCGCCATTTTATCGGCGATTTGCATGAGTTTGCCAAACGAAGGCAAAAAATAGAAAATTGCAGACGCGAAGGAAGGAAACAGGTTATAGACGTCGAATAGAAAACGTGGGTAAAAATCGGAACATTTGGCTTTCGCTGTTTTGTGGAAAGCTTTGTCACATGGAAGGAGAGCAAAAATGCACAATTCACAGGACTTCCAGTATGTGCTTGCGCTTCGGCAAGCTGTGATGGACGGCGATGAAAAGCGCCTTGCGGAACAGCGCGAAGCGGGCAAGTGGACGGCGCGGGAACGCGTTGCCAGGCTCGCGGACGAAGGTAGCTTTGTGGAGCTGTTCGCCCTGGTGAGCGAAAAAGGCGAAGGAGCGGGTGTCATTACTGGATATGCCACCATTCGGGAGCGTCCGGTTTATCTATTCGCTCAGGATTTTACCATCCGCGGCGGAGCCATGGGAAAAGCCCAAGCAAAAAAGATCATAAGGTTGCTGGACATGGCCCAGAAGACCGGAGCGCCGGTTCTGGCCCTATGCGACAGCGCCGGGGTTAGGGTTGATGAAGGCGCGGAAGCGATGAACGCATATGCTGAGATCTATCAGAAAATGGCGCGGTTAAGCGGCGTATGCCCGGTGATTGCGCTGGTGTTGGGTCCATGCATCGGCGGCGGCGCGCTGCTGGCGCATCTTGCGGATGTGAGTATTATGGCCAAGGATGTAGGCAGGATGATGGTTTTCGGCCCGCAAGTGCTGGCTGCTATGAACGGCCTGGATGTGAAGCCGCAAGCCTTGGGCGGGGCGGAGTTGATAGCCGTACAAGGCGGATGCGCGTTGGTTGCCGATGGTGAAGAGGAAGCCATGACCCTGGCGGTCCAAGTGCTTTCCATGCTGCCCGCATGCAACCTGGAGGATGCGGAAATCGTCGATGCGGACAATATAAACCGGCTGTTGCCCCCCATTGATCCTTCTGACGTGGACGGACTGTGGTCCGCTCTGGCGGATGGCGGAAGTGTGTTGGAACTATACAAAGCCTATGAGCCTTCCATGCGGGTCGCGCTGACCCGCATGGGAGGCCGCACGGTGGGGATGGTCGCAACGGCGGCGGGAGAAAGCGGCCATTACCTGACTGCCGGCGCCCTTGGCAAGGCTGCGTCTTTTGTGCAATTTATGGACTGTTTCAATATACCGGTGGTAAGCCTGGTCAACACGAAGGGCGTATCCGTGACGGATATTCACATGCAGGGGTGGTTGATGACGGCGCAAAGCCAGTTGTTGTACGCCTATGCGGAAGCCACTGTTCCGAAGCTGTGCGTTGTAACGGGCGATGCCATCGGTCAGGCTTACGTAGCCATGGGCGGCAAGGGTAATGCCGATGTAACCTATGCATGGCCTTCCGCCACCATTTCCGCGCTGTTGCCGGAGGCGGCAGTGGCCGTGCTTTATGGAGACAGGGTGAAGGCGGATACGGGTATATCCGTTGAGGAAGCTCGCGAAAAGTATGCGGATGAATATATCCGAGATGTAGCCGGGGCTGTGATTGCCGCCAAGCGCGGCGCGGTGGATGATGTGATTGATCCCGCCCTGACGCGTTCTATGCTGATCGCGGCCCTGGAGATGCTTGCCAGCAAGCGGGACAGCAACCTGCCCAAGAAGCACGGCAATGTGCCTCTTTGACGGGCGGAAAGGGAAAGAATATGGACAAGTTACTTTTTGGCCTTTCCGTCGCGGCAATCGGCACTCTGGTAGTATTTGTTGGTTTGATCATTTTGATCTTGAGCATCAACGGAATGGTCAAGCTTGCGGCAGTCGGCAAAAGATATCGGCCCAAACTTGAGGAGCGGGCGGCGCCTGCGGATACGAAGGCATATGAAGAGGAAGGCATATCCACAGAAGTACTGGCAGCCATTAC
>WRHG01000068.1 GCA_009783365.1 Clostridia bacterium
TTCCTTGAAATTGTTTATCCGGATCTCAATTTAATCCGCGTTTTGGCCTATGTCAACGAGGATCTTGCCGAGGTATCCCGCGTGGTTGCGGAGGACGCGGTCTATTCGTCCGTGGCGGGAACTCTGCGGGTGAAACCCAAGACGCAGGTATACTTCGACGCGACCTTGAGCAAAAAGACGAAGCAAACGCTCCGCAGCGGCGAAGACGTGCCTTTCGCGGGGGTGTCGCCTGGCGGGTCGTACGCCGTATTATATACAACGGTCAATAAAAAAGAGGAACGGCTGCTATGGATCGGATATATCTCGCCCAAGGATGTTGTTGAGGTGCGCGCGCCGGGCGAGTAGGGAGTTATCACGGAGGACGGTTTTGCTCAGTACGTACTTACCCCTTCGCGCATAACCCCGGTGCTGAAACCGGGCTGGGTCCGTTTTAAGGAATCAGCCCGGTGGGCGCGTTTACGCCGCTGAACTCCCATTCCGGGTGTTCGCTGATGGGATGGCGGGCCGTGTCGTATGTGGCGGTGATCATCGCGTCCGGATGCTCCTGCAGCAGGGTCAGCGGGTATTCCGGGTCCGGATCGGAGAACAGCGCCACCCGCAGGGCCGTTTGCTTCCATGGGCCCGTGTCGCTGTATACCCGTATCTTTTTTGCGCTCAGGCATTCCTTGATCCCCAGCGTTACGCTCATGGGCGGAACGAACTGGTACGCGGCGCCAAAGCTGCGCTGGCCAAGCGTGATGACGGTATCCAGGCTGTTGTCCTGGATGCGGACGGAGGAATTGCGCAGTTCATCCAGCGTGATGCGGGAGTATGGATGGCGGCGGGCTTGATTGTAGGCGATATGACCGTCCTGACCCCACCCGCCCAGCGTGATGTCCGGCGGAGCGGCCCGGATGAGGTCGCGGATTTCCTCCGCGTTGCCGGGCGTCAGAAAATGACGGGCGGCTGTGGGCACGCTCAGTTCCGCGTCCACGGGATCATAGAATTCCCGCGTCATAAACGTGCGGAAATTGTACGGATCATTTTCCGCCAGCAGCCGGCCCTCCCAATCGAGGCATTCATCCATGTGAAAGACCTCGAGCCCTCTCAGCGAAACGCGCCGTTGGTTGACCATGCGCACAAAGGGCTTGTACCAGCAGTTTGGGCCGCATGGGATGATCGCCCGGAGCGTTCGGCTTTCCGCGCTTGCGGAAAGCACCTCCGCTACCAGTTCTCCGGCCATCAGCTCGCCCATTTCCGCGCTGTCCCCGACGATGCGCAGAGGAGTCCTGACCGGCCGGCCTGCAAGCTCCGAAACGGGAATGCTGCACCACGCGTACAGGTTTCGTTTATCAATCAACTAGACCGCGCCTCCTTGGAAGTACCCAAGGTACTTCGAATTCTGACGGAACATTTCGTCTACCATGTGCCGGATCTCCTCCAGGCTCAGCACGGCCGAGGTTAGCGGGTCAAAGCAAACGGCTTGATAGATCATTTCACGGTCGCCGGCGATGCATCCCTTCACAGCCAGTTCCTCGCACCGGGATGATGTGTTTACCAAAATCGCCAGATGATCCGGCAGGCTTCCCACATGCATCGGCTGAATGCCGTTCCTGGATGCGAGTACGGGCACCTCCACGCAGGCGCCCCACGGCAGGTTGTCGATGAACCCCCGGTTGCGCAGGTTCCCGTTGAATGTGAACATCTCGTGGTCCCCAAAGATCGCGTTGAAGATATTGGAGGCGTACTCCCCGCCTCTGCCGATGTCCTTATGGGGGTCCGCAAGCCATTGCTTGAACTCCCCCTCCCAGGAATCCTTGCGCCGTAGATATTCTTTCAGTATAAACGCGTGCTCTCCCGGGTTCCACTCGGTGCCGTGCAGGCAGTATTTTTCGATCAGATCCGGACGTTTGCGAAACCATGGAAGGTATTCGCTGTTATGGCCGGAGGACTCCGTGCAGTAATACCCCAGCTGCTTGAACATCTCGTTTCGTACCGGTTCCGCGTTCGCAACCTCCGGGCGGTTCATGGATTCCCGGAGCATGGGCATGGCGTCCTGCCCCTTCCAGCGAAAATCCAGGTAAAACGCCTGATGGTTGATGCCCGCGCAGGTATAGGTGATATCCTCCGTCTTCGCGCCGATGAAGCCCGCCAACAACTCTGCCGTCCCTTGCACGCTGTGGCACAGGCCGGTGATGTTCAGGGAAGTCAATTCCTGCAAATGCCGGCACAGCATGGCCATCGGGTTGGTATAGTTCAGCACCACGGCGTTGGGGCAAAGGCGCTCGATATCCCGGCATATTTCCAGCATGACGGGCGCCGTGCGCAGGAAGCGGAATATGCCGGAGGGGCCGCGCGTGTCGCCGACCACAATGTCTACGCCGTACTTCTCGGGGATTTCGGTGTCGGACCGCCACACGTCGACGCCGCCCTGCAGGATGGTAATCAGCACCCCGTCCGCGCCGGCTAGCGCCTCCTCGCGGCAGGCCGTTGCGCTTACGGAGGCCGGATAGCCGCCGGCCCTGATGATGGCTTGCACCCCTTGCAGCGAGTAGTCCAAGCGTTTCTCGTCAATGTCCATCAGGCATATATGCGCGTCGCGAAAGGCTTCGAACGTCAGGATGTCCCGGGCGAGATCCCGCGTGAATTCCAGGCTTCCGGCTCCAATAAAAGCGAACTTCTTTTTTGTTGGCGCGTGCAATTGCTTCACCCTCCAAACCATTGTATGGCCGTATTTATGTTGGATCGCACGCTCTATTATACGAAGCGCTTTCATGCTTGTAAATACATTTGACGAAAAATCTCAACCATTGTATGATGAGATGAAAGAACGGATTATTGAAGGGGGTATTCATCATGCTATACAACGGAACCATTTGGGTGGGCACTGCCGATACGAAGCCGGTTTGCCTTTTGCCGCAAATGGCAAACCGCCACGGTCTCATCGCGGGGGCAACCGGCACGGGGAAGACCGTCAGCCTGAAGGTGCTGGCCGAAGGGTTTTCCGACATGGGAGTTCCGGTTTTTCTGGGTGACATAAAGGGCGATCTCAGCGGTATGGTAAGCGGCGGCCAGAATTCAAACGAAGTAAGCAGCCGTTTGATGGCTGTGGGGGTCGATAACTTTCAGTTTAAATCATACCCCACCATGTTCTGGGATGTATATGGAACCCAGGGGCATCCGGTTCGCGCCACAATCAGCGAGATGGGGCCGCTGCTGCTGGGCCGCATGCTCAATTTAAACGAAACCCAGGTGGGTGTGCTCAGCATCCTCTTTCGGGTGGCGGATGACGAAGGCATGCTCCTGCTGGACGTGAAGGACGTAAAGGCCATGCTTGCCTATGTGGGTGAAAACGCAAGCAACTACACCCTCAAGTACGGCAATGTAAGCACCGCCACCGTGGGCGCCATACAGCGGGCCATTGCGTCGCTGGAGGATCAGGGGGGCGACGTGTTTTTGGGCGAGCCGGCCCTGAATATGCAGGATTGGATCAAGACGGACGAAGAGGGCCGGGGCTTCATCAACATTCTGGCCTGCGATAAGCTGTTTCTCAACCCGCTGATGTACTCCACCTTCCTGCTGTGGATGCTTAGCGAGCTGTACGAGACACTGCCGGAACAGGGGGATGGGGAGAAGCCAAAAATCGTATTCTTTTTTGATGAGGCGCACCTGCTGTTCAGCAATTGCAGCAAGCAGCTCATGGATAAGATTGAGCAGGTGGTCCGCCTGATTCGAAGCAAGGGCGTGGGCGTGTACTTCATCACGCAAAACCCCACGGACATTCCCATGAACGTGCTGGGACAATTGGGCAACCGCGTGCAGCACGCGCTTCGCGCCTTCACGCCCATTGACCAGAAGGCTGTGAAGGTGGCGGCGCAGACCTTCCGCGCCAATCCGGCCTTTAACACGGAGGAGGCCATTACCCAGCTACAAACCGGCGAGGCGCTTCTCTCCTTCCTGGATGCCGCCGGCGCGCCCGGCATGGTGGAGAAAGCTTTGATTTTGCCTCCCCAGAGCATGATGGGAGCCATTGGGCCCGCCCTGCGTCAGACCTGTATCGAAACCAGCCCGTGCCACGGCCTTTATGAGCAGGCCGTAGACCGTGAAAGCGCTTATGAATACCTCGCGGGTATTGTGCATCAAGGCAAGCCTGTCATGAATATGCCCGCGCCGGCTGTTGCCCCCATTGCGCCGGCGGAAGCGGCTCCGGCGCAGCCTGTTGCCGCCATACAGCCCTCCAGCGCGTTTATGGTTTTTGATCCCGCCACAGGCCAGTATACGCAAAAGCCTTTGGAAGCCATGGCTGCAGGCCCCGTTGCGGCGCCAAGCCTCCAGGCGGCGCCCGGCCCCCAATCGGTTCAGCAGAACGTACTGGTGCTGGATCCGACCACGGGCCAATACGTGCAAAAGCAGATGACCCTCCAGTTGGATCCGGCCACAGGCCAATACGCTCCCGTGATGTCCGCGGCGGAGCAGAAGGCTCAAAAAGCCGCGGAGGCCGCCGCCGCGAAGGAACAGCGGGAAGCGGCGAGAATTGAGAAAGAGCGCATTGCGGAAGAGCGACGCCAAAAAGCGGAAGCGCTGCGGGACGAGCGGGCGGAGCGGGCCCGGCGAAACGACAGCGTTCTGGGCCGGGTGAAGAACACCGCCATCAATCAGGTGACGCGCACTGTCACCCAGGAGCTCACCCGGGGCCTGATGGGGACCATCTCCGGTAAGAAAAGGTAGCCGGATGCCGCTTGCCAAAGCGTGGCCGGTATCATAAGCCTTGGCCCGCGCATGAGATACCCCCGGCTTTGCCGGGGGATCATTTTAGACGTACCTGTATTTATCCATACGGCTTTTCGTCATAACCACCTTATACTACTCTCTGATCAAAACGGTGATATCTTGCACGTCTTTTACGTTTTCGCTGTGCCTGCTCCACTCAGCGTAGCGCCACTACGCCTCGTTTCGGCGGCTTTGCGAAAACGTAAAATCCATTCCAATCTTATCCCCGTTTTGATCGGCGATTAGTATTACAATCCGTGCAATTCTTTCATGAATGGAATCAGCATAAAGAGGATCGCAAGCAATAATGCGAACGCGGCGGCAACCCCAATGGCGATAAGCGCTTTTTTGAATGTTTTGTACCCGTTTGCTTTCCCGTTTTTCATTTTGGCCCCTCCCTTACTCATAACTCAAAACTTCATTGACAGGCATTTCCAGCATTTTTAGCGTTACGCCAAAACCGACGAAGGCGGTGATCGTGATGACGATAATCAGCCACAGCGCATAGCCGAGCGGACTTAACCCATTGTCAAGCGGCGTTTGCAGGAAAATCCCGCCGAATATATCCCCAACGGCAAAACTGGAAGGGATGGAAATCACGGTTGAAAGGACCCAGCTTAGCACGCCTGTCAGAACGCCTTCAAAAATGACGATGTGCAGAATATCTTTTGATACCGCGCCGCAGGAGCGCATGATGCCGATTTCCTGTATTCGCTCCATGATATTCACGCTCATGGCGGACACAAGCCCCATCACGCCGACGATAATAACCAGCCCGGACGCGGCGGCCAAAAATCCGGCGATGAGCGTCAGGTGATTGACAAAGATTTCTCTTGTATCGCTGAACGAGCTGCTTAGCATGACGTCAACGCCAATATCCAGCAGAGCCTTTTCAACGAGTTTCGAAACCGCATTATGTGTTTCCGCGCCGTGTTCGGCGGTGACGATATGAACGGCCCGCGCAAATCCCTCCTGGCTGATCATCGCCTGATAGTAGTCCCGGTTTACATATGCTTTCGCGTATGCGCCCACTTCCTTCACAATACCGGCAATCGTCCATTCAGTATACCGCCCGTTCGATTTCAGGGTAATTGTGTCGCCAACCCGCAAATGCGGTTCGTCGTTTAAAAAGGCATGATTCAGAACAATCGCGCCGGTGTCGCCCGGTACTATAAACCGGCCTTGCAGTACTGGCAGATTCAGCGTTTCCATGCCGCCGGGAACAGCGGCAAGCTGAAAGGCATTGTTTTCCGTGCCGTCTTCGTAAATCATAGAGACCATGCCTCCGGCAAGCATTTCAACCTTCGTCACCCCGGGAACATCTTTTAGGGTTTGCATCACTTCCATTTCGGGGTATGGATTGCTGAAAAAAAACTGCAAGTCGTAATTTAGAGAGGTCATGGCCTGTTCGACGGTTTTGTCCAGGGACGACTTGATGTTGAGGGATATGATCAGGATAGCGCCGCCGGCGGCAAGCGTGGCAACCGTTAGCATCAGCCGCCCTTTGCGCCGGAATGTATTGCGCAGCGAAAGCAGCGGCAGCCTTGTTCCCTTCATCCGCCCCAACCATTTATCAAGCCGTGAGCTGCCGAACTGCCGCCTGCTCGTTCCATAATCCATCAGAGCCTCCCGGACTGTTATCCGCGTACCCTTCAGGATCGGATAGGTCGCCGCAAGTATCGGAACGATCAGCCCCGCCGCCAGCTGAACGGCAAAAGGCCATAATGGGATATGATAGTCTGCCGCCGTAAAATTCAGCATGGAAGCGCACAAATCTACAAGATACTTAGATACGGCGGCGGCAAGCGGCATGGCAAGAGCGAGGGCGGCCGCGCCGGAGATCAGCACAATGCCGTAGTACATACCCGCAATTTGACCGCGTTTTGCTCCCACCGCTTTCATAACGCCAATCTGCCGCACTTGTCCCGAAAGCATGGAAGAAATGATATTGATGACCAATACGCCGCTTAATAAGAGGGACAACCCCCCAAACAGCTGAAACAGGAATAGCAGAGCGTTCATTTGGTCGCCGTTGGGGTGCTTGCCGGGTGTGGGGATGGTTACGCGGTCTACTGTATATCCCTTTTCCAACAGCGCATCCCGTATCTCGATGGCGATTTTCTGTATGGCGCTTTTCGTAAAGCGTATATCCTCGGATACCACAAACAATAAATCGTGGTTTTCAGAGGCTGTGCCCAATATTTCAAGCGTTTCCGGAATGATGAAGCCGTATACCGTTTTTTCCATCCACGCGGGTTTCAGGCCCGGCGCGTGAACGCTTCCGGCGATGCCGAGTGTTTTCGGGGTGTTAAGCGAAATTTTGATATTCACCTCTTCCCCCAATTCCTTGCCTATGACGGGCAATGATTCTTTTTCGATAAGCACTTCGCCAATGCCCGGAACGGGCGCGCCCGAGACAGACGTAAATGTATCAATACGAACGCCGGTAAAATCCTCGATCACATACAGAAATGACGTGCGCCATACATACGGGGCGATCTCGGTTCTTGCCCGTACCGTGCGCCGGGTTTCAACTTGCTCAACCCCGTTCACACTGTATAGGGAGGTGATTAAACCGTCGTCATAGTCGTTAAGCCGGATGCTGAAAGAATATGGGTTTGTCGACATATAGCCGCTATCCATTTCCCGTCCGGCTACGCTGGATAGATCAAGTATCAACCCTGTTCCGAATACGCCGAAGAAAATAGCGAGGACGACAAGGACGGCGCGGCTTTTATTTGCCGTCAAATCACGGAAGGCTTTGATAACGGGCGTATTCATAAACCCGCCACCCTTTCGTCGCTTACAAGCTCCCCGTTTCTGAGCTGCAAAACACGGTCTGCGACGGCGGCTATTTCATGGTTGTGCGTAACCATGACAACGCCTTTTCCCTCGAACGCCATTTCACGAAAAAGCCCAACAATGCTTTCGGCATTCCCCGTATCCAAGTTGCCGGTCGGCTCGTCGGCGATGATAAAAGGCGGGTCGTTCGCAAGGGATCGGGCTACGGCTGCCCGCTGCTGTTCGCCGCCCGATATGGTTGATGGCAGACAGTCGGCGTACTGGATAACGCCCATTCGCTCCAAGAGGTTACGCGCTTTTGCGCGCCGCTGGGCGGCGGGCGTGATATTGCAAAAATCCATAGGGAGCAGTACATTTTCCAAAACCGTCAATGTGGGAATCAGTTGAAAAAACTGAAACACGATGCCTACGTTTTTCCCGCGCCACCGGGCCAGCTCATTTTCACTGATATCTCCCAGACGGGTTTCGCCGTGAAGCACCTCGCCTTCCGTCGGGCGGTCAATCCCCGATAGCATATTGAGAAGCGTTGACTTGCCGCTCCCGGACTTTCCGGCAATAACGGTAAACTCCCCGCATTGAAAGGCAGCCGTCACATTTTTCACCGCAAGGCGTTCCCGTGTGTGATTGCCGTATGCCTTGCTGATGTTTCGCAGTTCGATGGAATTTGTTTGGATCATATTATTTTTCCTCGTTCCTTGCAAAATGGCTTTGCATCATGTACAATGTATACGCAAACATACTAACTGTTCGATATTATTGTATATGCGCTGTGGTTTCGCGCAACATATAATTTTGCGTCATCATTCAGAACGGAACATTTGATCGAATTTGTATGGAAATGAGGGATAAAATGAATCCGGCGGACCGGCGTGTAGGAAAGACAAGAAAGGCTATTTTTGCCGCGCTGAATGAGCTGTTGCGGGAAAAAAAGTTTTCCAATATTACCGTGCAGGATATTATTGACCGGGCGGACGTCGGACGCGCTACCTTTTACGCGCACTTTCCCACGAAGGACGATGTGTTGTTCGATTTCGTTGAAAATTTTTTGGAGTCGTTCAGTGAACAGCTGAACGAACATATGATACAGGACGGGGAAGGCCCGTTGCTGCCGGTCGCCGCTCTGTTTGCCCATATACGGGATCATGAAAAGACAATCAGCGGTATTTTCATGTCCGATAGCGGAACCATGCTGTTTGATAAGTTTAAAAAATACTGGAACGTGAGAATTCGGCCCATTATTGAAGCGCATGAGCGCGCGGGGCAAACGCCCGGAATCCCGGCTGATATGCTGACAAACCATGTTATCAGTACAATTGTTGAGCTTGCTCAATTCTGGCTTCGAGATGGGTTGCGGCATACACCCGAACAGATGGAGCAGTATTTCTTTGCTCTTATTGATCCGGTCTTGCGAAAATAGGGAATGAAACGCGGCATGGCTGCAGTCGCCGGCGAAATTGGCACTCGTTTTGTAAAACACTTGGTTTATATTCCATTGCCGTTTATAATGATTTCATGCGGCCCGTCGGTATGTGTTTCAAATATGTTATCAATCGAACGGGCGGTTTTTATGTAATTATATAATGATACGAATATCTGCAACAGCGAAACGGCAGTGTGGTTGATTATTATCCGAAGCTTCAT
>WRHG01000069.1 GCA_009783365.1 Clostridia bacterium
GCCTTTTCAAACACTTTGCCGGACAGGGCGGCGCGGGCGTGAGGCCCCGGTTCCCGGGCAATCAAAAAGGGGCGGCCGGCGCTCCCGCCGGCCGCCCCCTCCCATTGCGGAAACCTTACTGCCCGCCGAACTGCTTGTAGATTTCCTCGGCATTCTCCGCGGTAACCTCCACCGTGTCCAGGATCACGGTCTTTTCAAGCTCTTCGCCAAGCACCAGAAGCTTGTACGCGTTGTCGACGGCTTGCTCGCCCCCGGTGGGGTATACGTAGGTGGCGGAAATTCTGCCTTCCATGACGCTGCGGATGCCGCCGTCCGGCGTGGGAAGCGCGTCGATGCCGATGAAGATCATCTCCGCCTCGCGGCCGGCGTTCTTGGCGGCGATGTACGCGCCCTCCGCCGCGGGATCGTTGTGGCCGTACACCACGTCAATTTCCGGGTTGGCCTGCAGCATGGCCTCCATTACGGTGACCGCCTTGTCGCGCAGCCAGTCGCAGTTCTGCGCCGCGATGATCTCGATCTTCGGGTTGGAGGCGATGCCCTCCATGAAGCCGTCATGGCGCTCCTTCTGGGGCGTCGCCCCTTCCAGGCCCTTGATCTCAACGACGTTGCCGCCCTCTTCGCCCAGGTATTTGGCCACGAACTCACCCGCGGCCCGGCCGATCACCACGTTGTCCGCGCCGATGAACTGGGTAAATGCGTCGCCTTCCACCTTGCGGTCCAGCACGATAACGGGAATGCCCGCCTCATAGGCCTTTTTCACCACCGCCGTCAGCGGGGTGGCCTCGTTGGGGGAGATGATCAGCAGGTCCACCTGCTGCTGGATGAAGTTTTCCACATCGGCAACCTGCTTGCTGTTGTCCTGCGCCGCGTCGGAGAACACCACCTCAAACTCGGGATATTTTTCGGCGGCCGCCGCGATCTGCGCGTTCATGGCGACGCGCCAGGGCTCGCCCAGATTGCACTGGGACATGCCGATCAGGAACTGCCCTTCGGCCATGGCCGGGGCGGCAAGCGCGAGGATCATTACAAGCGCCAGCGCTAATGGGAATAGTTTCTTCATGAAAGACCACATCCTTTGTTTATTTTTGCCGGCATAGCCGGGCAAATTCAACACGCGCGGGGGGCGATGCAAGGAGCGCCGCGGGAAAGCCCGGCTCCTTGCCCCTTACGCCTTCCGCTCCCGCTGCAAAACCACGGCCAGTATGATGATGAAGCCTTTTACAATCATCTGGAAGTTGTTGTCGATGTTTTTAAGGCCCAGCATATTGTCCAGCACGCCCAGGGTCAGCGCGCCCACGATGGTTCCGGCGATGGTGCCCTTGCCGCCCGCCAGGCTGGTTCCGCCGATGGCCACGGCGGCAATCACGTTCAGCTCGTATCCCAAGCCGTCGTTGGGGCTGCCCTGGTTAAGCTGCGCCGCGTGGATCAGCCCGGCGATGGAGGACAGAATGCCGGAGGCCGCGAAGATGGCCACCTTCACCGCGCTTACGTTGATGCCGGACAGATGGGCGGCGGTTTCATTGCCGCCGATGCCGTATACATACCGCCCAAACCGCGTATACCTCAGCACCACAATGAAGACGGCGGCCAGCGTCAGGAAGCAGACGGCGGGAACGGGGACGACGCCCCACAGCCGGGCGGACAGAAACTCATAGGCGGGAGGCGCGAAACCCGGTTCGTTGCCGTACGCGATGGGAACGCCGATCCCTCCGGACCAGAACCGGGCCAGGCCCCGGGCGATGCTCATGGACGCCAGGGTGGTGATGAAGGGCTGAATGGACAGCTTGGTGCTGACCAATCCGTTGAACAGGCCAAAGGCGAAGCCCACAAGCAGCACGGTGGCGACGGCCGGCATAAACCCGAAGGATTTGTTCATCATCAAATCCGCCGCTGCCGTGGCGGTGAGGCCCAGGATGGCGCCCACGGACAGATCGATGCCGCCGATCAGGATCACCAGCGTCATGCCGATGGCCATGATGCCGTTTTCCGATACCGAGCGCACCACGTTGGCGATGTTAACCGGGCTTAAAAACAGGTTTCGTCCGTTCCGCGTGCATATCAGCGACGCCACGATCACCACCGCCAGCAGCCCCAGGTAGCTTTGGGATTTCCGGATAAACCGCAGGACCTGCTTTCCCGCCGGGCGTCCGCCGGCGGCAGGAGCCGGATTGTTATTCGCCAATGTCTCGCCTCCGTTCTGATACTGCCCGCCGGTTGCCGGCGCGGCGCGGCGTTACCTGCGCATGGTAGCCGCCGTCAGCAGCTTTTCCTGAGTGGCTTCCTCCCGTGGGAATTCGCCGGTGAGGCGGCCCTCGCAGAATGTCAGGATGCGGTCGCACAGACCCAGGATCTCGGGAAGCTCCGAAGAAATGACCACGATGCCCATTCCCTCCGCGGCCAGCCGGTGAATCAGCCGGTACACCTCGGATTTGGCCCCCACGTCGATCCCCCGGGTGGGTTCGTCCAGCAGCAGAACCCGGGGCTTTGTCAGCAGCCACTTCCCCAGGGCCACCTTCTGCTGGTTGCCGCCGCTTAAGCTGTTTACCAGGGTGGCGTAAGTGGGCGCCTTAATGCGCAGCGCGTCCATCTGCTCCTGCCAGCGGGCCTTTTCCAGGCTTCCGTTCATGAAATACATCCGGCTGAACTCGCGCAGCATCGGGAGGGACAGGTTTTCCCCGATGGACCTGCCAAGCACAAGCCCCTGGCCCTTCCGGTCCTCCGTCACAAGGGACACGCCCAGGCGGATCGCGTCCCGGGGCCGCCGGATCGTTGCCGCCTCGCCGCCCACGCGGATGCTGCCCGTGCAGTGCTTGGCGTGTACGCCGAATATGCACTCCATCAGCTCGGTCCTGCCCGAGCCCATCAATCCCGCGATCCCCAGCACCTCGCCTTGGCGCAGGGTCAGTGAAACGCTGTCCAGCCTGCGTTTGAAGCTGTTTCGGGGCGGGGTAAAACAGAGGTCTTCCACCGCCAGAAGCTCCCCGCCCGGGGCGGCCGCCTCCTTGTGGAAAAGTTCCTCAAGCTCCCGGCCCACCATCATGCGGATGATCTCTTCCCGGCCGGTTTCCGCGGTGGAAACCACGCCGATGCGCGCGCCGTCCCGCAGCACCATGACCCGGTCGGAGATCTCAAAGACCTCCTCAAGGCGGTGGGTGATGTAGATGACCGATACGCCGCTTTCCTTCAGCTTGCGCACCACGTTAAACAGCTTGTGGGACTCCGCCTCGCTGAGGGCCGATGTGGGCTCGTCCATGATCAGGATCTTGGCGCCGATGGACAGCGCCTTGGCGATCTCCACCAGCTGCTGTTCGCCCACCCGCAGGTCGCGGACCTGCTGCCTGGGGTTAACGTCCAGCTCCAGGGCGTCCAAATGGACCTTGGCGTCCTTCCGCATCCGGGGGTAGTGGACCAGGCCGGCCCTGTTCCGCGGCTCGCGGCCGAAGAAGATGTTTTCGGCCACGGTGAGGTTGGGGACAAGCTGTAGTTCCTGGTGGATCTTGGCCACGCCCAGGTTTCTGCCCTCGATGGGGGAACGGATGGAAACCTTTTTCCCGCCCATCCGGATCTCCCCTTCATAATGGGGAATGGCGCCGCTTAAAATGTTCATCAGGGTGGACTTGCCCGCGCCGTTTTCGCCCATCAGCGCGAACACCTCCCCCGGGAACAGCTCCAAATCGACGCCGTGCAGCACGCGGACGCCGCCGAAGGATTTGGAAATATGGCTCATCCGCACGACGGATTCTTGCATGATCTCCCTCATTGCTCGGTGGAATACCGTCATTATAAACAAAAAAGCGGGGGTTGTATTTACAAATATATGGACTTTTTTTCATTATTGCGCACTTTATCGCAACGGCCGGCGAAGCGGTTCTCCGGCCGCCCAATGCCCGCCATGCGGCTTCCGGGCCGTCTGCGTTTGCCGAATAACGGTTGAAAACCTGCGTAAATTGACGCTTGAAGCCAATGCGGCCTTGCGGTAGAATAGAGGCAATTCGGATTTGGAGGGCGGACTTCAAGGACAGGACGGATTGTGTTGAACAAAAGGCTGGTTATCATCGGCGCCGTTTCGTTTTTATACTGGTTTTCCATGTTTGTCTACATTCCCGTCGTGCCGGCGCTGGCGTCCGAATTCGGCGCCGGTTTGACGATGATCGGGCTGATCAGCGGCGCGTTTGGAGCAATGACGGTTTTGCTGTGCGGTCCAATCAGCGTGATGTCCGATCATATATCCAATCCCAAACGGTTTTTGCTGCTGGGCGCGGTTTCGGTCCTGCTGTCCGGGCTCATCCCCGCCGTTTTTCAAAGCCCGGTATCCTTATTCATGGCCCGCGCGCTGGGCGGCGCGGCCTCGGCTGTTTGGATCATCTATATCGTGGAGATCGCCCGCTGTTTCCCGGAATCGGAGGTTTCCAGGGCATCGGGTTTCATGTTCGCGGTCAGCAACTGCGGCGCGATGCTGGGCAGCTTCCTGTCGGGATACTGCATGGCCGGCGGCGGCGGCAGAGCGCCGTTTATCGTTGCCGCGGCTGCGGGCGGTATCGCCGTCCTGCTATTGCTGATCTATCAAACGGCAAGCCGGGTCAAGGCGGAGGATGACGGGGCGGCTTCCGGGTTTCATATTGCCGATGTCTTGAAAGCGAAGCATTTGATCCCCTTTTCCATCCTGTTCTTCGCCGGCATGTACGTCTCCACAGCCACCAACTCTTATTTCACGCCGCTATACGCGGAGCAGGCGCTGGGCGCGGCCAAACCGCAGCTGGGTCATTTGGCGACCGCCTTTGTGCTGGCCGGCATACTGGCGGGATTTGTCTGTCCGCGGGTTGAAAAGAAACTGGGCGCCAAGCGTTCTTTATGGATATCCTTCATCATGATGGCGGTGTTCGGTTTTGCCGTTTTTCTCATTAAAAACATATGGCTTTTGATGCTGACGCAGGCCGTTATCGGTTACGGGGCGGGCTCGGTGGAGATCATCCTTGTGGCCGGCATCATCAAGAATACCGGTAAGCGATCGGCCGCCTCGGTACTGGGCGTATTCTATTCCCTGAGCGCGCTGGGAATGATTGCCGGGCCGTTCCTTACAGGAATCCTGTGGGCGGGGGGCGCGGGTTTTTTGACCATTTTTACCATCCTGGCCCTTATATCCGTCCTGGCGGCGGTTATTTCAGCAAGGTTAACGTTTTAACGCCTTCGCCTCCGCCGCTTCCCAGTTCAAAAACGCGGTCAAAGCCCGTATAATCATGCAGCTTATGCGCGATCAGCAGCACGGTTCTTTCCTCCTTGAGCTCTCTGACGGTTTGGAGAAACAGGTCTTGATTCGTTTTGTCCAGGCTGCTTGTGGGCTCGTCGAAAAGCAGGATGCTGGAATTTTTCAAAAGCGCCCGCGCGATTGAAATGCGCTGTTTCTGGCCGCCGGAAAGGTTGCCGCCGTTTTCGGAGATCACGGTATGAAATCCGTTTTCCAAACCGTTGATCTCATCGAAGATGCGCGCCCTTTTACAGGCTTCGTATACCTCGTCCAACGCCGCGGACGGCTTTACGATTCGGATATTCCGCAAAACGGTGTCGTTCAGCAAAAACGGCTCCTGATGGACGACGCACAGATGATCCCGGAGGCAGGTTTCGCTGAGGTCGTTGATGTCCGCGCCGCCGATGAATATTTCATTGTCATTGCATTCCAAAAGGCCGGACAGCAGGCCGAACAGGGTTGTTTTACCGCTGCCGGACGCGCCCGTAAAAACGGCCGCGGACTTCTCGGGCACTTCAAAACAGATATCCTGCAGCAGGGCGCCGTTTCCGCCGTATGAATACGACAGGTGGCGGACCGCGATGTCATAAGCGTCCAGCGTATCGCGCCGCCCGAAGGTTTCCATATGGGCGCCGTCCATCGCTTGCAGCAGGCGCTCCGCCTTCAGCTCGCCGCGGGCAAACCAGTCTTTGATTTGCGCGATGTAGCCGACCAGATCATACATAAAACCGCCGTAGTTGACGATCGTCAGCAGCGCGACGGCCGACAGGGCCTGCGTCGGAATCAGCGAGCCCGCCGAATACAGGATGAGAACCGCTTCGACGCTATGCTGGGTAAACGTTTTGCATCTGCTCAGCAGGGCGAGCTGCCGGTCCCTCCTGATTTGGGTTTCCGCGATTTTCTGGATGACGGCGCCGGTGTCGCCGGCGATTTGCTCCTTGATGCCGAGCCCTTTGATGTCTTTGATTCCCCTGAAATTCTCGTTCGCCTTGGTGCTCAGTTTTTCGCCCAGCGCTTTCAATGTTTCAACAGACCGGATATTGATGTTGATTTTCGCGGACTCAATCAGGTACATCATCAGGATACCCGCCGTAAAAATGGCCCCGCACCGGGCGTTGAGGAGATAGATCACCGCCAGAAAGCTGAAATTGGTCAGACAGTCCGCGGATATGCCCAGGATATTGGGCAAAAACGAGGACACCTCCCAAACGTCGTCGTTGATCCTTTCCAGATAATATCCGCTTGTCCGGCGCGTGATTTCTGCGTACTTTGTGCCGGCAAACCGGTCCACGACGTCTTTCCGGATATCAACCGCGATTAGGTTGGTGAGGACGGATACGATTTTTTCCCAAAAGTACACGAAGATTTGATGAAACAGAATAACGGGCATGATCACGGCGGAATATTGGAGAACCGCGGCGTAAGAGGCGTCGGCGATCCCCAGCAGCCGCCTGCTTACCAAGTAGGGCAGAAGCATGCCCAGGGAACTGGCCGTAAGCATCACGCACACCGCGGCCCGGATCGTCCGCTTCCGCCTCCGAAAGTATTTTTGAAAGTATTTTAAATGTTGATATTTCCCGGACATATCACTCTCTCCTTATCCAATCCCATATTGCGGATTGTCAGGAAAGCGGATATCGCGGCCGATGAATTTTTTTTTGGATAAAGGATTTCGCGTTGCCGGCTATGCCTGCCGGCGGGGCCCGCTAGGGATGCGAAATGAATCCAAACGATGCGTATCCGCGTTTCCTGAGACGCTCATTTGCCTGAATTTCATACACATCCACATAGCAAAGCTCCTTTCGCCGCTGCCTGCATGATACGCGAAAAGCGGGTATCCGTCAAGCATGCTCCCGCTTAAATCCGTTCCATAAATATACGCCCAATACGGCGTTGAACCCCGTAGCGGCGAAAACGCTGAAACGCTCGAATATACCCATTATCTCTTTCGGAGCCGCGCCCGTGCCGATTCCGCCCGCCATCATCATCATCAGAGCAACGGTCGCCCACACCGCAAGTGAAACATACCGCTTTTTTCGATAACCGCTCGCCGCAATAAACAGCAGCGATATGATCGACAACCCAATCACCAAAGCGGTTATCACGATGTGCATGGCGTCCTGAAAGTTTGCGAACATCGCCGTCATCGCTTCGGACGCGCCGGAAGCGGCCTCGGTATATCCGGCGTCCGAAAGCGGAAACATCGTATATCCGACGCCGGATATCCACTGCATGACCGCGAAAAGATATATTCCGGTACGCAAGCCCCGGGTAAGCTTACCCTGAATAGCAACGCAGACCAGCGTAACGCAGGTAATACCGCACAGCCCGTAAAGCGCGCTGAGTTGCGTCCATAAACCCAAAGACGGAGCGTTGGCGGCGCTTAAGTCGCTCACGGCGCGGCTCGTCCAGTCGTAACCGGGATAGGCAAGCGGCGAGAACACGACCGCCGCCGTATAGGATAACATGCTGATTACGCCAAGGAGACCGAGCCAATTCATGAGAGGTTTCATTTTCATATCGTTATTTTCCTCCGCCTTCATTCAAGTAACAAAACGAGGTTATCGCTTTTGCAGAAAGCCGCGATAACCGACTCCCTTTCCGTCATAAACCTCCACATAAAGCCATTGGTCTCCCATTGTGGCAAGCACTCGGCAAGATTGCTCTTCGCAAAAATAGTAATAATCGCCGGCAGCAGTAAGCGGATCGCCCTCCAGCCATCCCGACATCACAGCATCATAGGGAAGCCATGTCAACGCCGGGATTTCGGCATCATCGGCGAAAGCGGAACGTTGAATATAGCCAAACCGGTTAACGCGATGGATTCCCCGCATACTGTCGTACCGGATCAATACCCAGCCATTCTCTTGGCCGATAGCTTGAATCCAGGATTCGTTGCTTACGGAAGCTTCCCGGGGGTTGTCCGTATCCAACCCGCCAACTAAGCGCAAATATTCCTCCCCCGGTCCCGTATAAACCGGGTACGCCTGATTGTCTCGAAGGGTAATCAGGTTTCCTTGCGGCAACGCATTGGGCTCTAACGTGGAAGGTATGATCCCCGGTTCCCCTTTGTGGATAATCGCCTCCTTACAGGCGGCACGGATTATCCGGGGGTCGAACCCTTGAAGTGTCATATCCCATTCCAGGGGCACGTAGACCTGCGGCTGCCACATAATGACATCACTTATACCAAGCGCCGTCCCGTTATTCGTCAAAAAGAATGCGCTATAGTCATCCACATATTCATCGCCAAAAAAGCCTGAGGTGATTTGCCAAACTCCCGCCTCATTTTTCCCCATTGTCAGGTAGAACGTATCCGCCATGTTCTCCCCAATATACCACACATATGGATGGTCGCCAACTGCGAAATTTTCCCTTTCCACAGACCTTTCCCCAAATAGTATATCATTACGCGCAACGACCACATAATCTTCTTCTGCTTTTTCTGCGATGATAACGGCGGTTTTGTCACCTTTTTCACAAACCAGCAGCGCTGCGCTGTGATCTTTATCAATAAAGGTTCTGTGCAGTAACGTCCAGTCAGAGTATTCATCTCCTCGCAGTATTTGCAGAGTTGGAGCGCTTATCTCACCAGCAGCCATACCACAACTGAGAAGAACAAAAACCAGCAGAATAGAGACTGCGACAGTCAATATAAGACTTTTTTTGCAACTCATCATTACGTTCACCTATCCTTTGGATTCGTTAAGCTGGGATGTGGTTTT